>DASSXK010000080.1:0-6182 GCA_035703945.1 Ktedonobacteraceae bacterium
ATTGTGACCCATCCTGCACTGCTAACAAGTATCCCGGCGCTTGTGACTGTTGCCGGGTTGACCGTCTGGTTTTGGCGGCGTGGCATGAAGCTCGCTCCGGTTGGTGCCAGCGATAGTTATCTGATCGTGGCCTTCAAAATATGTTTTCTGGCCTTGCTTATCCTGCTTTTTTGCACAGTGCTGTATTTTAGTCAGACCTATCCGGACACTCCCGCTTTTAATGCCCTGCATGTTGCGATGGGTAGCGGGTTGGCGATCTTTTTCCTGAGCGGGCTGGTTTGTATGTCGTTGACGCGCCTGAGTATTATCAAGCGCGAGGACGCTTATCGTGCGCCGGGAAAATCCTTGACCGATCCAATTCGTTTGTGGCTGGTTGGCTTATTACTTTTCTGGATCGGCGTGACCGTTCTGGCGTTGGCGATTGAGACGTTCTCTTTTGGGGCTGTAACCAACGGTGCATTGTGGCTCTGGAATGGCTTCTGGAATGTGATGGGTGGATTGCTAAGTTTGCTTGCTCCCTTGCTGGCAGGTCTCGCCCGCTTGTTTTCGTTTCTGTTCCCCTATTTTCATATCCCTCGGCTCACTGGTCCCACGAGCCGGCCCATAAACACTGGCTCGGCTCAGGGGGCCACTCCATTGCCAGATTATGTGATTCAGTCTATCCGGCTGGTTGTTGTGTTGATTCTGCTTGCAGTGTTGGTGTTTGTTATCCGTGCGATTCTGCGCAGGTGGCAGGTAAAAACCAGGGACGATAGTGAGGAAGAGGTGCGGGAGGGCTTGTCTATGCAGGTCGTCTGGCGGCAGAGACGGGCCGAACAGGGAAAACGCCGCCAGCAAGCCTCGGCTGATCCTGACCTGGAGACCCTCCCTGCCAACTCGGCCCGCTATCATTTCCGGGCGTTGCTGCAAGCCCTGGCGGAGCGTGATGACCTGGCCCGGCGAGATGATGAAACCCCCGAAGAATATAAAATTCGCCTGCTTTCTGTGCTTAAGCAGACTGTGTATTCAGGAGATGAGCAGGTTGATCAGCGCCAGCTTGAGGCTTTGATCGAAGCTTATATGCGAGAACGCTATGGCGGGGAAGTCAGTGACATGTTGGATGATACGAGCCTCCCAGAGTGGATTCAGGATTTTACACGGCGGCTTGAGAGGTAGAGGAAAGGGATTGCATTAACAGGTGTATTTTATGCTTTTTATCAGGGCTGAGCAGCCTTGCTTTTTTTGATTTCGCATGTTACTATGTGAGCATATATTCAGATAGATGCGATTGAGCGAAAGGAACCCGGGAAAGCATGGCGAAAGTCGAGGGATTGTCCGCAATCGATGCCGGGGCGGTGGAAGCGGCTCAGGCGGCGGCACTGCCTGAAGAGCATATGCAATTGATCGTTGATACGTTTCAAGCACTTGGAGATTTAACGCGGGCACGTATTTTGTTTGCTTTAACAAAACATCCGCTATGTGTGCGAGACCTTGCGATCCTGGTGGGGGTGTCGGAGTCAGCGATTTCGCATCAATTGCGTTTCTTGCGGGACCGGCGACTGGTTAGGTCGCGCCGCGAGGGAAATACGATTTTTTATACCGTCGATGATCAGCACGTCGCGATGCTTTTTAAGGAAGCTGATCACCACGTCGATCATGTGCGTCGAGGTCTACCCGATCATCCTTATAGTGGACTTCCGCATAAAGATTAATTTTAGAGAGATGGAATCATAATCTTTCGCAATTTAGCTTACCCGGGAATTATTGTTTTAAGACAGCTTTTTTAAGGAGCACGTGAACGATGTCAACCTATTCACTTTATCCCGATCATCAAGGACATCTTCATGATGGTCAACCCCAAACTCACGAACATAATCATGAACATGAACACGACCATGCTGATGTAGCTGCCAGCACTCAGCTTGAGGAGCATGATCATTCATCAGAACATACTCATCCCTATGAAACTAACGACGCCCATCCTCATCCGCATGATCATGCCGACGACCACGAACACGACCACGATCACGAGCATGCAGGCAATCATAATCATGACCATGAGGAACACGATCACGATCATGATCATGGCCATGACCACGAGCATGGACATGGGCGGTTTGGCTGGCTGGTGGAGGCGATCCCCTTTTTACACGGACACAAGCACGGGGATGTGAATATAGATTCCGCGATGGAAACGAATACCCGTGGACTCTGGGCCTTGAAGATTTCACTGCTTGGACTGGGTGCGACCGCGCTCTTCCAACTGATTGTCGTGCTGTCCAGCGGTAGCGTTGGTTTGCTGGCCGACACCATCCATAACTTCTCTGATGCCCTGACGGCGATTCCGCTGGGGATTGCCTTTGTGCTGGGTCGCAAACTTGCAACAAGGCGTTATACCTATGGTTATGGTCGGGCCGAGGATCTGGCTGGCGTCAGCATTGTCATCATGATTTTCTTGAGTGCGCTTGTCGCCGGTTATGAAAGCGTGATCAAAATTCTGCATCCGGCCCCCCTGCAAAATGCCTGGTGGGTGCTTGTCGCGGCTTTCATTGGATTTCTGGGAAACGAAGGCGTTGCGATCTTCCGTATTCGCGTTGGACGCGAGATCGGATCGGCTGCCCTGATTGCCGATGGACAACATGCCCGGGCCGATGGGCTGACTTCGCTGGCGGTGGTCTTTGGCGTGATTGGAAGCATGCTCGGTTTTCCGCTGGCGGACCCAATTATTGGTCTTTTGATCACCGTAACGATCCTCTTCATCGTGAAGGACACGGTTATAACAATGTGGCATCGCCTGATGGATGCAATCGACCCGGCGATTATCGACCGCATCGAACGTACTGCAAGCGCGGTTAAGGGAGTTGAGCAGGTGCAGGGAGTTCGGGCCCGCTGGATCGGCCATTCTCTTTACACCGAGCTACGAATAGTCGTTGATGAGGAGTTGACGCTCCGCGAGAGCCACCAGGTTGTGGAAGAGGTACGACACGCGCTCTTCCACGCGCAGCCTCGTCTCGTGAGTGCCGCCGTCAATGCTCAGCCTGTCGGGTATGGTGAACCGGGTTACGAAAACATCACGGCCCACCATGAGCTGCGGCAGAGCTAAGCGAAGCAGTTTTAGAAATGAACCTTCGAGGTCTATCGAAGGTTCATTTTTTGTGGGATTAGCACTACTTGATGACCTGAGTATTGTTGAGCTATTGGCACTCATCTGAAGCCTCATTTAACGGCGCTTTTTGCCTTTTTTAGGCGGATTCTGACGGGTAGCTCGCCGGTGGTGCCGGTTCGCGTTTTGTCCAGCAGGCTCCTGCTCCACAAGAGCAGGAAGGTCATGACTATTCCAACTCCTGCAAAGCCGATGAATTTATAGATCGGCGGCAGGGACAGCGCGAGAAGACCGAGCAGAAAGGTGACACCATATAATACCAGACAAACCTGGCGAACGGTCAGCCCTCCATAGAGGAGGCGATAGTGCAGGTGGGTCGCGCGTTTGTAAAGGGGCAACTCATCGCGTTGCAAGGGACTTTGCCCGCGCAGGAGGCGATGGCCAATCACGAAGGCTGTGTCCAGGATCGGGATGCCCAGAACCATCAGGATCAGGGCGAATTTTGCGCCTCCCATCACTGAGAGGACTGCCAGGGCTATACCCAAAAATTGAGAGCCGCTATCACCCATGATGATTTTTGACGGATTCCAGTTATGCAGCAGGAAGCCAGCGACGGCCCCCGTAAAAATCGCGGCGAGGGTGGCGATTGTATATTGATGAAGCAAAAAACTAATAATCGCAATAAACAGGCCCGTGATGGCAACAATTCCCGCTGCCAGACCATCGAGACCGTCAAGCCAGTTGACTGCGTTCATCATTCCCGTAATCCAGAACCAGGTGAAAATGACGGCCGGGATAGCCAGGAATGAGACGTCTGTATTGTGAATAAACAGGGTCAGTTCAGGCTGGCGGTACCAGGGGAATGTGGCCTGGTAGCTCGTCGCTGCACCTGGGAGGGGATTATGCACACCGAAAAAGAGCACACCATGAAAGTTGTGTAAGCCTGGACCCATCAGGATCAGCACTGCGATCGTCTGGGCGATCAGTTTAGGAAGTGGCTTCATGCCATGAATATCGTCATAGACATTGACGACAACGGTCAGGATCGTTGCCAGGATGAATAAGGTGTAGATGACAAGCTCTTTGGGATAATACTGCCCAAAAACCTTCTCCACTGGCGGATGATTGGCGCTTAATGTTGGAGCATAGAAGACCAGCGAGACGATTAGAAATGCCACGAAAATTCCAACGCCGCCAAGCCTTGGGCGTGTGACGGTATGAATTTTACCCGGAGTGGGTTTTTCCACCCAGCCCATTTTATTGCTCACCGAGATGACACCAAACGTGAACAGGTAGGTTAACCCGAACGCGACGATGCCTCCCAATAGAAGTTGAATGCCTGTGGGTAGTTGAAAAAGTAGTGCTGCCATATAAAAAGTTACGCCTTTCGATTTTCTCCTACCTACTAGAACCAGTCTGCCGGGTAGAGGTAACATTTGTGCGTAAATTATCGCATTTTTGCTAGCACATTGATATGGTCTACCTCACATATTATCCCCAAAAAGAAGTAAATAAACAGAAGCATAGAAAGATATGATGTCAAACCAGTGAGAATTCCATACATACCTGGGATGGGTATTGTTGGCTGGGATGCGACCTGCTAAAGCCAGCCTTTTTGCTCAGCGAGACGCGCCGCCTCAATCCGATTGCGCACCCCCATCTTCTGGATCGCGACCGAGAGGTAGTTGCGGACAGTTCCTTCGGAAAGGGCGAGTGAAGATGCGATCTCGGCGATACTTGATCCGCCTTTGGCAACGGCCAGAACCGATCGCTCACGCTCTGTCAGAGGGTTGTTGCCCTCGCTGAGGGCTGCCATCGCGAGTGAGGGATCGACGATGCGCTCTCCGGCCATTGCCCGCCGAATCGCGGTTGCGAGTTGGGTAGCGGGCGCGTCTTTGAGGAGAAATCCGACAACCCCGCTCTCCATCGCCTGGCGCAGATAGCCGGGTCGACCAAAGGTTGTCAAAATCATAATCCGGCAACCGGGTAGCTGGGCGTGAAGCCGGGCCGCAGCCGTGATACCATCACAGCCAGGCATCTCGATATCTAACAGGGCAACTTCGGGGTGGGTACTCAGAGCTGCCTTGACGACCTCATCGCCTCGTCCGATTTCGGCGACGATCTCGATATCCCCTTCGAGCGTCAACAGGGCTGCCAGCGCCCCTCGGACCATCGCCTGGTCCTCTGCCAGTAAAACGCGAATCATTGTTCTCTTCTCCTCGTCACAAATAGTGTCAGATATATAGCCGGATCAACTGTGCTTGCCATCCCTGGGCTAGAGTACCCTGCCTGATTGTTCTGAAAGCCTTTAAATGTCGTCAAATATTTCTATCAGGTAGTACAAGTATAGCCTTCAGACGTTTCCTCTGGCTAGTGAAATCGATCATGAACTGTGTATGACAAATGTCATTTAGATGAGGCGAAATCGGGGCTGATTGCATATAGGATTTGCTGCATTGAGTCGTTGTGGTTGACATAACGCTTCGGCTCTTCAGCTTGAAGATCTCTGTAACAGTCAATATAGAAATTGTCTGGTTCTTCTTTATTTTAGCTTGAAAAGCATGATTTACTGAGAGGTGGCTTGTTATCGCTATCCTATTTTTAGCGTAAACCCTTTTGCTTTATGCTTTACCGATAAGGGCTGGATTGTCTTCGACCGCTCCCAGATCTAAAAGTGCCTCTCGTTGCGTATCGGTAAGACCTTTGGCCCCTGAGATGTTCATATTTTCGTATAAACGTTCATGCCTCAGGCTTGTAAGCAACTCGCCTGTTTGGATGTTCCACAAATGGATCGAGCCGTTATTGTCACCACCCGCGACAATTTCCTGCCTGGGACTGAACGCGACTGAGGTAATCTCGTATTCGCTGTGCAATACTTTTGAGCATTGAGCGTTCTCCAGGTCCCACAGACGTACCGTCTGATCGTGGCTTCCACTTGCCAGAAGTTTGCCATTGGGGTGGAAGTCGAGTCCTCGCACCCAGCTTGTATGGCCCCTGAGCCATGTTTCTTGCTCTTTTCGGATATCTCTCAGGCAAATATTTTCATCGTCGCTGCTGCCGGTGATAATGGTATGGAGGCTCTGATCAAGAAAATATCCTC
>DASSXK010000441.1:0-5926 GCA_035703945.1 Ktedonobacteraceae bacterium
TGGCTTCTTCTCCTTCATTGTCACCTGGGGAGAGGTTGCCGTTGGCCTGGGTATCCTGATTGGTCTGCTGACAGGTATCGCGGCCGGATTTGGCGTATTAATGAATATGAACTACCTTCTAGCTGGTACCGTGAGTATCAACCCGATCCTGGGTATGGTTGGGTTGTTCCTATGCTTCTCATGGCGCGTGTGTGGATGGCTGGGCGTTGATAGCTGGCTACTCCCCGCGTTAGGTATGCCCTGGAAGGCGGGTACATTGTTCCACCGGCAGCAGATGGAAGTCCATATGCCAAGAGCATAATGTCTACGCAATATGTTGATCAAGAGAGCCGTATGGGTGCAAGAATCGCTCATACGGCCCCCTTTCGTTCATTAAGGCCAACCTACTCCTGGCGTGGGCATATGAGCCATGAGTACCTGCCCTGTTCGTAATTCGTCCATCATGTGCTCGAAACCACGCCACTCGGCTGCCACCATGAACAGCGTTTGCTTGTCTGTTCCTCCGAGCATGCAGGCAAAGCAGCCACGATCAAGCTGGATCTTTTGCCTGATCTCGCCACCTTCTCGCACCTGCACGCAACACTTGTTCGGGACATCTCCATACCAGACAGCCCCGTCAGCATCCAGACAGATGCCATCTGGGGCATAACCGTCGAGGGCCGCCCAAACGCGTCGATTCGATAGGTTGCCATCCGAATCAATATCGAAGGCGGTCAGACAGTTTCCATGGGACTCAGCGACGATGAGTGTTTTATTATCAGGCGTCACGACCATCCCATTCGGGAAGGCTAATCCATCGGCCACCTGACGCACTGACCTATCGGGGGTAACAAGCGCGATGATCCCGGGAGTATCAAAGCCACCACCATTGATGTAGATGTTGCCGCGACCATCCACGACGATCTCGTTATAGATAGGAGCAAGATGGGAGAGGCTGGCATGCGTTACCAGTTCTCCAGTAGGCTCTCTGCGTAGCAGCAGTCCCTCGCGTCCCGAGACGACAAGCAGGCGTCCATCGGGCAGCCAGTCGATACAAAAGGGAATCGTGGTTGGTACACGAACGATAATCTCGCTCTTGCCGTCGATATCGACGGCAAGAATCTCCTGGGTGCCCCAATGAGAGAACCACAGGCGATTCTCATGCCAACGTGGCGACTCACCGAAGGCGAGACCAGTCATCAAGGTGTGTAGCTCTGTCATATTATGCTTCCCTGGTAGGACGCTCAAGGATGATGATAGGAATTTCGCGCGGGGCTTTCTTCTGATACTCCCCATAAGGAGGAAAGGCCTCTACCGCTTTCACAAAGGCCTTTTCGCGTTCAGCGCCCTGAAGAATCCTGGCAGTCGTTTCAAACTTTTCACTTCCTACTTCGACTGTTACATCCGGATGAGCCAGCAGATTGTAATACCAATCAGGATTTTCTACGGCACCACCCTTCGAAGCTACGGCTAAGACAGCATTTTCATAAGGGACATGCATCAGTGGAATGATTCTTGTTTTACCAGTTTTAGCACCTTTGGTCGTTAAAAGAATTAGCTGTGCCCAATCCTGCACTTCACCACCCTTTGTACGAAATTCCTGAATAACTTTTTCGTTCCGATCTTGCCATTTATTTGTCATTAATGGAATTACCTCTTCTTTGTTTGATTGTGGGTACAGAGAACTATTCGATTGCATACGGGCTGCAAGCATGCCTCCATTTTATCATAAAAGAATTGGTGCAGGCGAAAGATCACTCCAGCATCCTGAACAAGCGAACGTGAGGCAGATCCAGAAGCTTGCGGCTGGATCTGCCTCACGCTAAATTCTTGCGAAGCGTTGCCTCCTGGTCCATAGATTGCCTAGAGTTATATATAGCATATCAGACATGCGTCAGCTTATCAGGATTTGCTACAGCCCGAATAGTTCGGATCAGGCCAGCTTCCACTTCGATGGTCAGCACCGCAAACGCGCTCTTGCCGGATCGCATGATGAGCGCCGGTTGGCCGTTGACCTCTGCCATCTCAGGATGAGCATCCTCTGGTAACGCTCCTCGGAAGAGGCTCCTCGTTTTCCAGAAGAAACGTGCCACCTCCATTCGACCAGCAATCGGCTGAATCGCAGCCCCTTTGACTTTGCCGCCACCGTCGCCCCAGAAGATAACATCTTCCGCTAGCAGATCGATTAAGGTTGTCATCTCACCAACACTCACCGCTTGCAAAAAACTGGTGAGGAGTTGTTTCTGAGTGTCCTGAGATGCGGAGAAGCGCGGCCGGTGTGCCGTCAGGTGTTTCTTGGCCCGACTAAACGATTGGCGACAAGCCGCCTCGCTTTTATCAAGGAAAGCAGCAATCTCTGCATAATCATACTCAAAGACCTCGCGTAGCAAGAAAACGGCTCGTTCGATTGGCTGGAGTTGCTCCAGTAAGATCAGGAAGGCCAGCGAGATTGACTCATACTCATCGACGTGTTTCTCTACCCCGGCCAATTCGGGAGCGTCCTCTGTAATAATCGGTTCCGGCAGCCAGGGACCCAGGTATTGCTCGCGTTTTCGACGGGCTAGCTGTAGTTGGTCCATGCACAGGCGCGTGATGATCGTCGTGAGATAGGCTTTAGGAAAAGTGATCGTTTCGGGCGGAGTCGCCTGAAAGCGCAGGTATGTTTCCTGTACCATATCCTCGGCGTCCATCGCGCTACCGAGCATACGGTAGGCAATGGCAAAGAGATACGACCGATAGGTTTCAAAGGGTTCAACCATCTTTTCCCTCTTTTGCTGTCGCCAGTGTGCTGGCCTGGGTATGATGCAGCCGCACGAATTGTTTGACCCCCATCACCGGTACCAGGACCCTCTCGATTAGGTTGAATGCCGGCCGGGCACTGGCCCAGTCGATGATTTCAGCCTCCCCTACCGGATAGTCGATGCCTTTCCACTGGATAATACAGCCACCTGCTGCCTGGATATTTCGAAACCAATCAGCCTGCATGCCAAAGGTCAATGGAACCACAAAACCATCGGAGGTTGGCCGCGCACTCACTGGTGTAGTGTAGGAGCGACCAGAGCGACGTCCACGATGGTGGATTATTGCGAACCTTAGAAAATGTAGGCGCTCGGCGTACGCGAGCATACGTGGATTCAAGAAACGTGCCAGCCTGCCGATAATTGAATGTCTCCGGGCAGTCTGATCTCTGGTTGCTATACTGGTGTGATTCGACATGATCGCTTCTCCCTTTACACTTTCCTCTTTAGATGCCCTGGACTACAATGGCTTTGTTATTTGCGGCTTTGTAGCGCAGGGCTTTGGCTGGAGCGTACTCCTCTGAGTTATACCAGCGCATGGCCTGCTCGACGCTTTCAAATTCCCCGACTGAGAGCAGGCGAGGATGCCAATCCCCCTCCAGCGTCTCGCTGGAGGCACCGCCGATTATGACCTTCCCACCGTATTGTTTGACGGTTGGAGCGGCCAGTTTTAAGTATTCTTGAAAGCCTGCTGGATCGGTAATTTCGAGATCAATCAGAATATAACCTGCCATGAGCTGTACCTTCTTTCGACTGTATTGGCGATTATCATTAAAAGCTTATCACCAAATAAGAGGGTTGAAGGGTCATTTTTGTGACAGCACAGGAAGAGGGCCTGATCTTGGGAGAACTAACTGGCCCTCTTCCTGTGCTGTGTTCTGGCAGGAACCATTTTGCTGCTCTCATTCGTTAGCGCGGGTGCAGGTGAATCCACCCCGTATTGGTTTTCAGCGTAACAACGGCCTGGGGAGCACTGCCCACATCACCATGTGCTTCCGCTCCAATCGATTGGCGTTGTTGAACCACTACCTGAGAGAAGCCTACCGTAATCGAACCCGTGTCGCTTGAGGCATCGACATGGAACGCGCTGTTGCTCGGAAGCGTCACATCGACCGAACCAGTGTTCGTTGCGAAATTATAGGTTCCTTTCGGCTCAAGTGAACCATTGAAGGTAATCGAACCGGTATTTGTGGTCAGTTGGGTATTGCCATGAACCGTCGAATTAGTCGCTGCGATCGACCCCGTATTGCTTGCCAGATTCAGCTGCCCACTTACACCATTGACGTCGATATTGCCAGTGTTGGTCTTGAGTTGCAACGTTGCGACACTGGGAACAGTGATGACAAAATCGACATTCTGCATGGAGAAAAAGGTGGCATTGTTCGATCTTGTGACAGTGACGATGACTGTATTCGCTTCCCTGTCCTGCGTGTAGCTCACTTTGAGGTCATTCGGATTGTTCAACGGGCCACTCTGTTTTGTGGTCTGTATCGTTACAGCATTCCCCTCGGAAACTGCGCTCACATGTATTGAACCCGTATCATTATTCAGCACAAGCGTCGGGTTGGAATTGACCATGAAGTGCTGTGTTTCACTGATGTTGTTCCCAACGTCTGAGACAACAGAGCCAAGCATGCTAAACAGGAGCATGAGTCCTCCTACAAGTAACAGGGCCAGGAGGAGGAGCGTCGGGATGAGCCAGGGCCATACGCTTTGCCTGCGTGGGGCTGTTCCATGTGGCCCTCCTGGAGTCCATGGCCCTCTGCTTCCTTGAGGATATTCTTGCCAGGTATATGGTGGGGCGGAGGGGATATAAAAAGGTGCGCGTATTGAATTAACGGCATCTGGAGTATCTACATAAGGTGCCTCAGGCAATCCTGTGTCAATGGTCTCTCTCTTCTGCCCTTCCGGAACTGGTTGTTCCGGTTCTTTGGCAGGGATGTCTTTTGTTTGCATTGCTGTACCCTCCGAGCAGGCCTGAATGAAATAGTACATCAGGCCTGCTCCGATTATGTAAGCGGTTTCTCTCGCAATTCCTGCGATCTTTCCAGACCACTTGCTTTAACTCTTCGCGTTAAAGAGCAGGTAGTCAAACATAGCATTGATTAAAACCATGACCAAACCGATCACGCTAATGCCAACCAGTATCGTGGCAAATCCTCCACCCAGTGTTTGTACAGCTCCTAGCATAATGGCCGTCAAAGGGATCATGAGCGCCAGTGAGACGATCGCCAGTGCCAGACTCATGCCAAAGGCTTTATTACGTGCTTGTATCGGCCCGGCCCTTTGTACTTGATACAAGATCGCTGGCATCAGACGAGGCATGAGCCTCTGGGCCAGCATCTCAACGTACTGCTCGTTGTACTCTGGAATCGGCTGCCGCTGAGCAATTGGGGGTGGTAGATCAGGTCTGTTCTCAACAGGTTGATTGGTATAAGATGTCTGCTGCGTCTGCATAGTAATTTCCTCCTCTGTACGGCATGCACAACTATCCTTCTGGTAGTCTAAACTGATACCATCACATCGCATTCAAGATATGTGGTCTATCTATACAGTTATGTCGCGTTGAGCAAAGTCACTCACGAGAAATAGTGCTCCAGAACATCTCACAGCTACAACATAGTACATGTTGATCAGAGAAGCATCACATTTGATAGCCAGTGCATCACAGTTTAAACAGACCTTCCTCTTAAGGGCAAACACCGCCTTATGAAAGAGAAATCACCTCATGTTTCATCTTCCCATCTGATGTGGAGAAATCGCTCAAGGAGATGAGCGCGCCAGATCCAACGTTGGAGGACACTCCAGATGAGAGCTGCGGCTCCAATCAAAAGATAGTCAATCGGATGTAATGCAGCCAAGCTGAAGAAGGTACGCAACGGCTCAATCGCCAGCACACCCAGAAAGACCAGAAGCAGCACCGCAGCCAGCAGCGTCGGTCGCCAATCTCCACTTAACTTACTTCCTCCGACCCAGAATTTAGCGGGTGGAACCACAAAAGGAATGAGCAAAAGTCCACTACAAACGGCAAAGGTCGTCAAAGCACTTTGCGCGATAAGTTGTGCTTCCGCGATACTTGTGCCTACCAGATGGAGCGATTGATAAAAGGAAACCAGATAGACACCAAAGGCAAACAAGCTCAATGATAC
>DASSXK010000582.1:0-6737 GCA_035703945.1 Ktedonobacteraceae bacterium
AACAATTTTACATTTTTCTTAAACATTTTTCACGCTTTCCAGAGATGCTGCCTCTACAATAACATCAGTGGCATACCCACTTTCTTTATGATCTGCAATGGCGTCATATTCGGGCTTGAAACTACTGTCTACATTTTTATGGTGCGAGTATGCTAAGAATGTAAACAGAACTTCGGGAATATAATTCAGGTAGGAATTATTTGTTATTCGTGCATGAAGCGCGAGGAGAGCAAGATACGATGATATTAAAGCAATCGAGAGCACGAAAGTTTGTGGCTATTCCATTTTTCGTGCTACTTGCGGGTTTACTTGCCGCGTGTGGTAACGGAAGCGCGACTTCGAATGCCTCTTCTACGTCAACCACTCCGACAACTACCACGGCTTGCCCAACGGTGGCAACAGGCACGATCGAAAGTGTCAATGGCACAACCCTGCAAATTACCAGTCTGCAAGGCCAAAGTGTACAGGCGACATTAACAAGTAAAACCACGATCAGCCAACAGCAGACGCTTAAGCCCACCGATATCCAGACCGGTTCGCCAGTCACGGTAATGGTCAGGCAGAACGAAGATAACACCTACTCCGCCCTGACTGTCACCATCCGAAACCCTCAGGTGGCAGGCGGCGGTTTTGGTGGTTTCGGTGGTTTCAGAAGAGGTGGTGGCACCACGGGAGCCTGTAGCGCCAGACGTGGATCGCGTGGTAATGGGACTCCTGGAGCGTTTGGAGGAAATGGTGGACTCGGTGCGGGACAAGCACGACAGACTATCAGTGGTACGGTCAGTCAGATCAAAGGTACTTCTCTGACCCTGACCGATGCCAATAGCAATGACTATACAGTTGCACTTACCTCAACAACGCGTATCAGCACCCAGCAGGTTATTACGGCTAGCAGTCTTCATAAAGGTGAAGCCGTCGCAATCACTGGGAGCGCAATTGGCACTGGTAGTATCACCGCTACCAACGTCTCAGTTTTGGCCGCACTGCCAGTCAGGCGCGTCAATCCGGCAGCTACGCCTACGGCAACGTCCGGTGCATAAAAGAGGAGAGACACATTTATGTCAGATACCTTAAAAACAGATCATGATAATCAAGCTGATCTAGAAACAAATGATATTGATGCTCCAGGAGCACGACCACTCTTTCAGGATGACGACGAAGAGGTTGAACTCGCCCCTCCGCGTCGGCGGTCCCGCCATATCGGATGGATTGTCGCAAGCGTTGTTCTGGTGGTTGTTGTGATCGGCGCGGGCACTTTTATCTATACGCAACGAACTCAAGCCTCACAGGTTCAATACCGCACGGTAGCTGTTACCGCTGGTAATTTGACCACGCAGGTTTCTGCCAGCGGCCCGCTCCAGCCCCTTGCTGAATATGATATGAATTTTACTACCTCTGGACAGATTTCAGAGATTGATGTGCATGTTGGCCAGAAAGTGAACTCCGGAGCCGTTCTGGCAAAATTGAATGCACCCTCCCTCAATATTGCGGTCCAGCAGGCACAACTGACGGTCAATAACGATCAGGAGACCTACAATACTGATGTCGCCAATGGTGACGCCCAGACGACCATTGATGCCGCTAACAATACCTTGCAGATCGCAAAATTGCAGTTGCAAACGGCCCAGAACAACCTCGCGGCTGCTACACTCACAGCCCCTGCCAACGCGACGGTTGCCGCGATCAATGGTGTGGTTGGACAAAATGTCAGCGGCGGTGGCAGCGGTAGCAGCTCCAGCGCCAGCAGCAGTTCGACGACATCCTTTGTCGTGTTGCTCAATACAAGTGGCTATACCATTAGTGCTTCGGTAAATGAAGCCGACATTGCGAATGTGCAGCTTAATCAGCCGGTACAATTCACCCTTGCGGCCTTCCCTTCACAGACCTTCCGCGCGACGGTCTCAAATATCAGCCAGCTCGGTACAACGACCTCTGGCGTCGTTACCTACCCGATTACCCTGGCTGTCGATATGAACAGCATTGGCAACGCGCACTTCTATCCCGGCATGACCGCGACTGCGAACATTACGACCGCCCAGCGGATCGGTGCAGAGCTTGTCAGCAACAGCGCGTTTACCTTCCCAACGACGGCCCTCCAGGCGGGTGTGATCAGCCGTAGCGATCTGACAGGACTCGCAGGTGGTTTTGGCGGTCGCGGCAGTGCTTCTGGTCAGAGCACGACCGGTGGTACTGGCACCAGGAGTGCTGGCACGCGCCACATTGTGCTGGTGCAGCGAAACGGCAAGCTGGTACCAGTTGCTATCACGGTCGGTTTGACCAATGGTACCTCCTCTGAAGTGCTTTCGGGTCTGAACGATGGTGATCTGGTTGTGGTTAGTGCGACCGGTGGTCCTTTCGCGAACCTTTCGACTACAACTGGTGGTACGACCGGTGGTGGTAGAGGTGGCCTGGGTGGCGGCGGCTTTGGTGGTGGTGGCTTTGGTGGCGGTGGCGGTCGTACAGGATCGGGAGGCTAATTATGCAGCAAGCTGAGCAATCAAATGGAGCTGCTCCCAAAAGGCGTGCTGCCAGGCCAGCGGCGATTTATGTTGAGAAATTTACCAAGCATTATTACATGGGCCGCACGGTGGTTCCGGCCCTCCGGGGCGTTGACCTGGAGGTGAAACAGGGCGAGTTCGTGGCTTTGATGGGGCCGTCAGGTTCAGGCAAGTCTACCTTTATGAACTTGCTGGGCTGCCTGGATCAACCAACCAGCGGAACCTATCTACTGGATGGTGTGGCGGTCAGCACGATGAATAGCAATCAACTTGCTGATATTCGCAATCAGAAGATTGGTTTTGTCTTTCAAAGCTTTAACCTGATCTCCTGGATGACGGCGTTGGAGAATATTGAGTTACCGTTAGTCTACTCAAACGCCACACGCGAGGAGCGGTTGCGCCGGGCCAGGCAGGCCCTCTCGATCGTTGGCTTGAAATCCAGGGCCGATCATCGTCCAACTGAATTGTCCGGTGGACAGCAGCAGCGCGTGGCGATTGCGCGAGCGCTGGTGACGTCCCCCTCACTCTTCCTGGCCGATGAGCCAACAGGCAACCTGGATAGCCAGACCAGCGTGCAGATCATCTCGATCTTGCAAGAGTTGAATGCCCGTGGTTTGACGGTTGTGCTGGTAACGCACGAACCTGATATTGCTCATTATGCCCATCGTCAGGTGACATTCCGTGATGGACGGGTGGTTGAAGATACGGCGCTCATGCAAAAGTTTGTGCCGCTCTCGACGGCTCCCTCCTTGCCAGCAGGCGAGGGGAAGCTCGATGTGCAAGGCCTGGCTCCAACCTCTGATAATGGAAAGCAGGTGAGTTGATGAGTACGACTAAAGACGAGCGCGAGCAGGTATACACTCAAAATGGACATATGGAACCTGCGCCCGCGCCGCGTGTGCAACGGGCGGTAACGCGTTCTTCGCCGCCTTCCCGTCGTGCAGGTGTTATCCGGGGCATGTTTCAAAGTACGCGTAGTGCTTTTCAGGCGCTGCGTGCAAACCTGCTCCGCTCTCTGCTCACCTCGCTAGGTATTATCATTGGCGTGGCGGCCGTGATCATCATGATCGCGATCAGTGAAGGTAACACGTCTTCGATTAACCAGCGGCTTTCGACCCTGAATCCCTTGCAGCTTACGATTCGCGCTGGCAGCACCAGTACGGGTGGAGCGCGTGGAGGCGCGGGCACTTTGCAGACGCTGACTCAAGCCGATGCGGATGCCCTGACTCAGGTTCCCAATGTCTCTGCCGTCAGCCCGACGCGTAACTCGAACAGCCAGGTGGTGTTTACGAATCAAAACTGGCAGACGAGTGTGCAGGGGGTCTATCCTTCCTACCAGCAGATCGGTAGCTGGCAAATGCAGGAGGGAAACTTCTTTACGTCCTCCGATGAGCAGAGCGGGGCGAACGTAGCGGTGCTGGGGCAAACGGTTGTGGATAACCTGTTTACCCCTCTGGGTATTGATCCTATCGGTCAGCAGGTCCGCATCAATAATGTCACGTTTACTGTGGTGGGGACGTTGGCTCCCAAGGGTTCAACTGGCTTCGGGGCCAATGCTGATGATATTGTTTATATCCCATTCAGCACGGCTCAGCAGCGTTTGAGTGGAAGCAAGTTTGTCAGCAGCATTGTTTTAACGGCGGATAACAGTTCCGACGTGAACGCGGTGCAGAGTGCCGCTCAGGCCTTGCTGGAGCAGCGCCACAACATTTCGAATCCTGCCAATGACGACTTTACGATCCAGAATGCCTCTTCGGTGCTTTCAACGGTCCAGGCCACGGCCCAATCGCTGACCATCCTGCTGGTGGGTGTGGCGGCTGTCTCCTTGATTGTTGGTGGTATCGGCATTATGAATATCATGTTGGTCTCGGTGACTGAGCGCACACGTGAAATTGGTATTCGCATTGCGATTGGAGCGCGTCAACGCGATGTCCTGTCGCAGTTTTTGATCGAAGCCTTTGTTTTGAGTGCGTTAGGTGGGATTATCGGCTTGATTATTGGTCCAATTGGAGCTTTCGCGATCTCCCGCGTGAACAGGTATCCTTTTGTGCTTGATCCACTTTCGATCCTGATCGCCTTCGGGGTCTCGGCCCTGGTGGGGATTGTCTTCGGTTTCTATCCTGCCCAGCGTGCGGCTCGGATGGACCCGATTGTGGCCCTGCGCACAGAATAAACGCTGTCAATAGAACTTCTGAGGGGACCTGAACGAGCTTCAGGTCCTTTTCTTATTTTGCTACTCTGTTTTATACCCTATAAACGGTTTCCCTTATGACTTCTGCCCTTTGCTTCTATTCATCTATTTATTTGTATCGATTGCTATACTGTTACTAAGGGCAATCGCAAGTTAATTTCGCCTCGTTCCTTTGGAATCTCTAATTGAAGAAAATAGCTTAATCGAATCGCAAATTAAGCCATGAATAAGTAGTGGTGTGGGTTGTATAGACACAGCGTAGCACATACGATGTCTGATAGAGTACAAGAAGAACATTCTTCAATCCTCTTTGCTGACATTTCTACACGCAGAATATGGTACCTGGACTGGCCTTTGTATCTGATTCTCGTTGTCTCAAGTTTTATCCATTTTTATCTGATTCAGACGACAGAACTTGATGCGGACCAGGCAAATCTTTTTCAAATAGCGCATGACACTGTTGCTCATGGCCTTATTCCTCTTAGCAGCAACCTGGCCTCGATCAATATTTTGAATCCCCCTTTATTTGAATACATACTCTTGCCTGCCGCCGCCTTGAGCAATAATCCATTGGGTGGAGCAATCACTGTTTCGCTCTTTTCTGTGGCTGCTGCTGCGCTGATCTATTTTTTTACGCGTCGTTATTTTGGGGTATTGCCTGCGATTGTGGCGGCCCTGCTTGGCACGACGGCCTTCAATCCTCTGAAATATGCTCGCTCGATCTGGCAGCCGAATATTCTGCCATTTTTCCTGATCCTTTTTTTATTTGCGATCTTCCGGGGAGCCGTTGATCGAAAAAAAGGCTGGTTTTTTCCTGCTGCGGTCTTGATCGCAATTATCTATCAG
Source organism: Ktedonobacteraceae bacterium (assembly GCA_035703945.1). GTDB lineage: Bacteria > Chloroflexota > Ktedonobacteria > Ktedonobacterales > Ktedonobacteraceae > DASSXK01. The sequence continues at coordinate 5,536 of DASSXK010000582.1, forward strand.
CTTCATCCCTCTTCAATTGTGGCCTTGAGTGTGTTGATTGTTCTCACTGTTGTGATAGCGCCGGGCACGCTTCGCTGGTGGGAAATTGCACTGGCGATAGCGGGAGCGGTGCTGCTTTTCCTGCCTTATCTGGTCTTAGAGCTCGTGAATCATTTTGCCGATTTGACGGGAACGCTGGCCTTTACTCACCTCCCTTCACATAACGATATGGATGCCTTCTTCCGTTATCAAAGCTTGCTTGAGCCTTACAGTGGATTTCATCCAAACTGGATGCATCTGTTGTATCTCGTTTTGCAAGTTCTCTTCTTTGCCGGGGTGATTATCGCTCTTGCTCGTCTGTTTCTTCCACGTCAGCACGTACAGCTAGCTGAAGAGAGCGATCTCTACGCGAAAATCACTTTCGGAAAGGCCGACGCTTTGCTTCGCCGCTGGAATGCTTTCCGCTGGAATCCTGAACGGGTCGCGTTTTTCCTGTTGCTGGCCTGGCAAATTATTCCTTTTGCAACGCTTATTCATCATGCGGTGGCTTTGCATCTGCAATACTTTTTGCTGTTCCTGCCCGGTCCCTTCATCTTTATCGGTTTATCTTTAGATGCGTTGATTGCGCTGACCCGGCGTTTTATTCCTCGTGTACAGGTGATAACGAATGTCGTGGTTGTTCTGGCGTGTGGGTTGCTGGTGGGTGGGCAGCTTTCCAGTTCTACTGCCTATCTGGGAAGAATGGTTCCTGGACAGTTTCCGGACCGTAGTGCCCAGAGCCTCCCTTATGTCAATGATCTGGGCTCTGTCTGGAATGCGACCCAGCGGGCGGATCAATTGGCACAGGAAAATCACGTTTCGCGTCTATTCATAAGTATCGACGACAATAATATTCGGCCTGTAATGACCTACATGGGCGAGATCATCAAAACCCCCACAACGGTGTTTGGCTATACCAGTTGCCTGGTTCTGCCTGCTCCTGGGGCCGGACCTGCCATCTATCTTGTCGGTCCTTATGCCGATAAAACCGTTGCGCTTCTTCGCCAGTTTGCCTCTGTTTCGCTGATTGGGGAGCCACAGCGATTGGGTCTCAAGCCGTTCAGGCTGTATCTTGTGAAGCCTCTGGCGCTCGCTCAAGCTCCTATCCCCATCCGTAACTTTAGCAATGGCCTGGGCCTGCTGGATTCTACTCCCCAGATAATGGTAGGGAGCAACGGAACGAC
>DASSXK010000646.1:0-2458 GCA_035703945.1 Ktedonobacteraceae bacterium
TAGAATGCTTCGGAACAAAGATGCCATGCCTACCTTCGAACGGGTCGGAAGTTGAATCATATAGAGAGGACATTCCAGGCATTGCATGATCGCTCTTACTTCTGCTTCACTCATTAAGGCCCGCCCGCCTGTAAAGATAATCAGGCCTGTACAATGCAGTTTAGTACTGAATATCTCGATGCTTTTCTGACTATCGCTGGTGAATATCTCGTAGCGTTCACAGGGAACATGATAGATCTGCGCATTGCGTCGGACCGCTTCGAGAAAATCTTTCGCCTGCTGAATATGCTCTAAGCGGGCTCCCCGGCGCGGATCGGACGAAGGGACAAGCGCAAGCGCAACCAGCGTTGCCTGGCATTCATATGCCAGCCGCACGGCGTTATCAATCGCCGTAATGCTCACACCATGCGTGAAAGGAAGAAGCAATCGTTTGGGTTCATTCTGCATGTCAGCCTCCATTAAACCGGGATACACCTACCAGGAGGCAAGCAATTGACCGCCCCTGTTCTTCATCTAAGAAGAGTGTACTTTGATTTTGATCAAAGGGCGGTCAAAAGAATAGACACAAACCTAAAGATTTTCTCAACAAAACAAGCTCATCTGTAGTTCTGAGGCTACTCCTCAGAACTGAAGCGATAGCCAACGCCCGAGACGGTAAGAATAAAACGTGGATGGGCCGGGTCTGGCTCGATTTTACGCCGGAGTTGTCCGATATAGACATGCAGATAATGAGCCTCCGTGCCATATCCAACTCCCCAGACCTGCGAAAGCAACATCTGGCGGGTCATAATTTTTCCTCTATTATTGATCAAGGCCTTCAGCAGGTCGTATTCGGTTGGAGTTACCTTTACTTCCTGGTCGTTCAGCGTCACCAGGCGCTGAGCAAAATCCACTTTCAGGGGTCCCACTACAAAAAGTGGATTGGTCCCCGATGAGACCTGGGCAGAATGTCGGAGAGCGACACGAATCCGCGCCAGCACCTCATTGACACTAAAAGGCTTGGAGACATAGTCATCCGCCCCCAGATCAAGCGCCAGAATTTTATCCCGTTCCGTGTCCTTGACAGAAAGCACAATGATTGGCAAGTTGGATTGCATGCGCACACTTTTACAAACCTCCAGCCCACTCATCCCCGGCAAACCAAGATCCAACAAAAGAAGATCCGGCCGATGCTGTGCAATTCCCGCCACAGCCTCTTCTCCACTATTGGCAGTAAACACCTCATAACCATGGGCAACCAGGCTACGTTGTAAAGCGCGTACAATCTCGATTTCATCATCGATAACCAGGATACGCGCACCACCTTTACTCATCCCTTTCATCCTTCTTCTCAGCAGACACAACTGACTCTATCTCTGGCGCAGAGCGGGAGCGCCGTTGTGAAATGTCTTGTAATGGCAAGGTAAATTGAAAAATTGCCCCGCCGCCTTCGCGATTTTCCGCCCAGATCTTGCCCCCATGAGCTTCGACAAGTCCACGGCAAACGGCCAGCCCCAGGCCCGATCCGATAATCTGTGCCACCCGACGCGGCGTCTCGGAAACCCGATAAAATTTATCAAAAATGCGTTCAAGGTCGTCGACCGGCACGCCCGGTCCGCGATCAGCCACGCTTACCAGGATATAATCCTTCTGCACCCGCGCCGCTATTTCAATCGGAGTTTCCTGTGGCGTATAGCGCAAGGCATTTTCGACCAGATTGGTCAGAACCTGATCAATCTGAAGATAATCAAGCTCAACTGGTGGCAACTGATCCTGAACCTCTATTATAACCTCGCGCCCCTGCAACTGGGGACGCATACGATCCAGCACATCATAGATCAATTCCTGCAAAGGATACCACTCTTTTTCCGGCTTGACCGCGCCCCCCTCAATTCTGGACATATCCAGCAGATTCCCCACCAACCGATTTAAACGGTCAGACTGCCGTTCAATCGTCATCGCGAAACTGCGCCGCTCCTCCTCAGTCCATGTTACATCCTCCTGCAAGAGACTGCTCGCCGAAGCCTTAATCGACGACAGCGGCGTGCGTAAATCATGTGAGACGGAGGAGAGCAGCGCCGCTCGCAGAGCATCTGTCCTTTGCAGCAGCTCAACCTGCAAGGCCTCTCGCCGCAGCCGCGCCCGTTCGATAACAGAGGTTGCCTGATCAAGAAAGGTCCAGAAAAAGGCTGTGCGTGGATTGGTCTGCTCTCTTGGTCCTTCCACGCCAAGCCCCTTATTTCCTTCCACAAAGCGGGGATCATCTTCAATCAACAAGCGCATCACGCCAATCACACGGCTCCCTGTCTGCAATGGATACAGGCGAATATACCGACGCAGCGAGACCCGACCTATCGTGCTCCTCACGATCGCTCGGGGGGCATAGTGGCCCGATTGCTGCTGCCCGGCCAACGAGACATCATGCAGTTCAACCGTCTGTCCCTGCTTCATAACCCAGGCAACGGTCGCCTCCTCATCG
>DASSXK010000049.1:0-9554 GCA_035703945.1 Ktedonobacteraceae bacterium
ACAAGCATATGACAACCAGGATGTTCCTTTTGATCATGTTGTAAACGCCGTCCAACCGGCACGTGATCCAAACGTTAACCCGCTCTTCCAGGCGATGTTTAGCTTCCATGATCCGCCCATGCCTGATCTAACCCTGCCGCATCTTTCATTGAGTATGGATGAAGCTCTCAGCAATGGCTTTGCCAAGTTTGATCTGGATGTACTTGTGATTCCGCGTGCTGAACAGTACGTGGGTCAGCAGGTAGCGAGCGATACAGATGAACTGACCCTGATCTGGGAATACAATACCGCACTCTTCGATGAAGCAGCCATGCAGCTTATGATGGAGCACTATCTTGCACTGCTTGAGGCGGTGGTCGTCCACCCAGACCAGCCACTCGCCGAGGTCGATTTTATCACCAGGGCCGAGCGCGAGCTTATGCTAACACACTGGAACCACCTGCAAAAAACAGAGCCTCGTTCCGAATGTTTGCATACGCTCTTTGAACGGATGGCTGAAAAGGTTCCAGATGCGATAGCTGTCGTCTTCAAAGAAGAAAGCCTGACTTATGGAGCATTAAATGCCCAAGCCAATCAGTTTGCCAGGCACTTGCAACAAATGGGGGCGGGGCCAGAAGTCCTGATTGGATTGGCAATGGAGCGATCACTGGCGCTATGCATCGGCTTGCTGGGCATTTTGAAAGCAGGCAGCGCCTATGTGCCGCTCGATCCGCGCTACCCACTGGATCGCTTACAGTTTATCTGCGATGACGCACATCTACACTTACTGGTCACGCAGGAATCCCAACACGCTTCTCCGGCCTGGAAGAATGTACAGATAGTCACGCTCGCTCATAACTGGTCTGAGCTAGCTAGCTATGACGCTAAAAATAGAGAGAGCGGTGTTTCGGCCGATAATGCCGCTTATTGTATCTATACATCAGGCTCTACCGGACTCCCAAAAGGTGTGGTGGTATCTCATCGTAATCTTGTCAATCATAGTCGTGCGATTGAACAGAGGTTTGACCTTTCAGCAAACGACCGGGCACTCCAATTCACGTCGATCAGCTTTGACCTGGCGGCCGAAGAGATCTATCCCTTCTGGCAGCAGGGAGCAACGGTCATACTGAGAACAGAGGCGATCCTCAATTCGTTTGAGCAAATGCTTTCACTGGTTGAAGAGCAGGCCATCACCTACCTCAGTTTGCCGACCGCTTACTGGCATGCCTGGGTTGCATCCTTATCGCAGATGTCCCCGGCCTTGCCTGACACGCTACGTATGCTGACGGTAGGTGGGGAGGAACCGCATACGAACGCGCTTGAAACCTGGCTAGCCTATACGGGAGGCCGTGTGCGCTGGTGTAATGCCTATGGTCCAACCGAGACCACCATTACAACCACCTCCTATGATGTAGAAGGACCTGACAAAGCTGAATGCCTCTCGTATGCCTCGATGCCGATTGGTCATCCACTTTTCCAGACCCAGGCCTATGTCCTGGATCAGCACTTTCGTCCAACCCCGATCGGGATACCTGGAGAGCTTTTTATCGGCGGGGCCGGCGTTTCACGCGGATATCTTCACCAGCCAGAGCTGACAGCCGAACGCTTTGTACCCGATCCTTTCCATCAAGAACCTGGCTCAAGGCTGTACAGGACAGGGGATAAAGCACTTTTCCTGCCCGGTGGAGTCCTGGTTTTTCTGGGGCGCATTGATCGGCAGGTCAAAATACGTGGGTACCGCATCGAGCCGGGTGAAATTGAGGCCACAATCCGGGCACACCCTGCCGTGCAGGATGTGCTCGTTGATACGCACACGGATGCTGGAGGAGATGTCTGTCTTGTGGCCTATATAGTTTCGCCAGCCTCCGATACGCAAGCAGTAGAGACAGCACTGCTCAAACATATCAGGGAGAGGCTGCCTGTCTACATGGTTCCTCAGATCTGGATTGTGTTGCCTGCGTTTCCGCTACTGCCGAATGGGAAAGTGGATCGTAGCGCCCTTCCCGCTCCGACGACAACGATGGAACAACAAGAGCGAGCATTTGTGGCGCCCCGTACCGCGCTTGAGGAGGTACTGGTCTCGATCTGGAAACAACTCCTCAAGATCGAGTCCATTAGTGTCGATGATAATTTCTTTGAGCTTGGTGGACATTCTCTTCTGATGACTCGTATGAATTCCAGAATTCTTAAGCTATTTCAGGTGGAACTGCCCTTGAAACGGTTCTTTGACGCCCCGACAGTCGCCGATCAAGCGAACATGTTGCTGCAAGACGAAACGGTTCCCGGAAGACTGGAAGCGATTGCTCAAGTAAGAAAAAAAGTGGCCGCGATGTCTGTTGACGAGATCCATACCCAACTTCAAAGCAAACGATAGCAACGATGATCTTTACAGAGGCCCTATCGAGAGAGGAATGCTCTGCTTTTATGAATCTGGAAAATCAATCGATTGATGATGAGTTTTTACAAGACGAACAGGAGGAGCTTGTTGCCCAACTCCTGGCTGAACAAAACCTGATAACCCCGAAACGAGGTCTGGAAATAGTACCGCAACCTCGTCCCGAAAAGATACCGCTCTCTTTTGCTCAGCAACGCCTCTGGTTCCTGGAACAATGGGAGCCACAACAGTCCTTATACAATACTGCAACACAATATCGCATTGTTGGGCATCTCGATCAACAGACCCTTGAAGACAGCTTGAACGAGATTGTACGTCGGCACGAAATATTACGCACAACCTTTCGGACCGTTGATGAGATGCAGGTTCAATCTATTCTGCCGGAACTCTTCATTCCACTGAGATATAGAGATCTCCGCTCTATCGCAGCGACAGACCCTATGACCAGCTTACAACGCGAGGCGATGGAAATAATCAAAGCTCCCTTTTCGCTGGAAGATGGACCGCTCTTACGTGCCACACTTTTTCAGATTGAGCACGAAGAATTTGTCTTGCTCATTTCTATCCATCACATCATTACAGATGGGTGGTCGCTGCATATATTCCAGCAAGAACTCGGAGCCTTCTATTCGGCAAACGTACACCACATGACCTCCTCTCTCCCTCCTTTATCCATCCAGTATGCTGATTTTACATTATGGCAGCGAGAGCGCCTTCAAGGGCAACGACTCGCACAGCAACTTGCCTATTGGCGGCAGCAACTTGCGGAGATCCCAACAATCGTGACGCTGCCAGGAGATCATCCACGCCCGGCAACCTCTTCTAGCGTGAGCGCAGAATACAATTTTGAAATTCCACCCAACACTGTCGCTCGGCTAAAAGAGATCAGCACCCGGCAAAATGCAACACTGTTTATGACAATGCTGGCAACCTTCAATGTCCTTATCTCTAAACTCAGCAACCAAAATGACATCGTTGTGGGTTCTCCCATTGCCAATCGTACACGTCCTGAGCTTGAAGGCCTGATAGGCTTCTTTATCAATACACTCGTCCTCCGTCTACAGCTTGATCGACAAGCGTCCTTTTCTGATGTTCTCACACAAATACGCTTAACAATACTCGAAGCCTATGAGCATCAAGATCTTCCCTTTGAAAAATTAGTTGAGGACCTCGCTCCCGAACGCAACAGCAGTTATACGCCTCTCTTCCAGATACTCTTTATCCTGCAAAATGCCGCCAGTACCCCGCTCTCTTTAAGCGACTTGCAGGTAGAAGTGCTGCCACATGCAGATACAACCACACCTTTTGATCTAACGGTGGAATTAGAAGAAACGCAGGATCTTCTTCAAACTGCGATAAAATATCGTACCGACCTCTTTGAGTCCACCACCATCCAGCATCTTGTAGAGTGTTGGCAAACCCTGCTGCTAGACATCATTGCCAATCCAGAAAAGTCCATCGCCGAACTGACAGTGCTGCCAGAAACAGACTGCTCTCTTTTGCTCGAAAAGCTGGCTTCTTCCCGGCAAGACGATCATCGACCTCTCTGCGTGCATGAGCTATTCGAGGAGCAGGTTGAAACGGCCCCAACGGCCCCGGCCCTGGTAACAGACGAGAACCGCATAAGCTACGCCGAACTCAATCGAAAAGCCAATCAAGTCGCACACACGTTACAGCATATCCAAACGTCAGAGCAGCCTGTTATTGCTGTTGTGCTATCGAACGGGATTTTCCAGGTAACGGCCTTGCTGGCTATCCTCAAAGCTGGCTATACCTTTGTCTGCCTTGACCCGGACTATCCTCAGGCCCGGCTCCAGCATAGTATCACCGAAACACAACCAGCATGTTTCATTACCGAATCCAGGCATTATGTCTCTTGTCTAGAGCTTGCCGACACAATCCCAATCATTGTTGTCAATGGCAAAGAAGATCAAGGGGCAGAGCAGGCAAGCAGATATATCGGACAGGAGACGATAGACGTTCAGCCAGCAATCAATCTTGCCACAAAAGTTGAACTGGATAGTGTAGCCTATATTGCCTACACGTCTGGCTCAACCGGACAACCCAAAGGCATTGTGCAAAGGCATCACACGCTCACACAATTTGTCCAGTGGTTTGGAAAGCAATTTTCACTTCACCCGGGAAAGCGCCTTGCACACTGGGCAACCATTGTCTACGATGCTTCCTATGGTGAAATTTTTGCGACGCTCTGCTCTGGAGCAAGTCTGTGTCAGACTAATACCTCTACAAAATACGATCCAAAGGAAAGCTTACGCTGGTTACAAGCTGAGCGTATCACACATATGCAGACCGTCCCTGGCTTCTGCAAACAATTGCTCCATTTTCTCGAAGCAACCGAGGCACCTCTTCCAGATCTAGAGTTCGTCCTTCTGGCCGGGGAAGTCCTGCCGATTGAACTGGCGAGGCGCTGGTTGGAGCGTTATCCAGAAAGGCCGCATCTCTACAACCTGTATGGACCATCAGAAATACTACTCGCAACCTACTATCATGTCCAAACCATTCACCCACGACAATCGACGATTCCCATCGGTGAAGCTATTCCCGGCCGTCAACTGCTGATCCTGGATGAGACCCAACATCTTTGTCCTCCCGGCTTCCCAGGAGAAATCACTATCCGCAGTCCCTATCTTACACCTGGCTATCTCAAGCAACCTGAAAAAACCAGCGAAGTCTTTGGGGTAGATCCGCTTCATCCCCATAGTACCGATCGAATCTATCGCACGAGCGATATTGGCCGCTGCTTACCCGATGGCACTACGTTTGAGTTTCTGGGAAGAAGAGATAAGCAGGTCAAAATTCGGGGCATCCGTATCGAGCTTGAGGAAATTGAAGCCGTCTTGCAGAAAAGCGAGCTTGTTGAAGAATGTGCCGTTCTTATCCATATCCACAATGAGGAGCAGTATATCATTGCATATGCAATTGCGCGCTCTCCGTATGCTGAGCAATTGCAAACTGAGCAAATAGTTGCAGGCATCTTCCGTTTTCTCAAAGAGCTGCTTCCCAAATATATGCTACCGGCTCAGGTGATCATCCTTCCACAATTTCCACGGACCCTGAGCGGCAAACTCGACCGCCAGGCGCTTCCCGAACCATCTCTGCGATCGCTAGCGACTGAGAAGACGCTTCTCACCCCCCATACTCCTATCGAGGCAACCCTGAAACAGATATGGCAGGAGGTACTTCACCTGGATGAGATCAGCATAGATGATAACTTTTTCGCCATCGGTGGTCATTCACTCCTGGCAACGCAGATCGTCTCACGCATCCATAACATTTTCCAGATAGAGTGTCCCCTGCGCACGTTCTTCACCTCTCCAACTATTGCTGAGCTCTCACAGTTCGTAGCACAGCAGTTACATGGGAAAAAGGAAGAAGCTAAAAATGCTCCTCTGCTTGAGAGCGCCACGGAAGCCAGTGAAGCGGAAAAGCTTTTGGCCACGCTGGATCAGTTATCTGATGATGAGATAACTGCGTTATTTGATTCGATGTTGACAGAGAGTACAGATAACTTATGAGTGATCTCTATAACCCAACAAACCAGCTTTCCGTTGAGCAGAAGCGCAAGCTCCTGACGCAACATCTACAAAAGAAAGAGAAGGGACCACAAACATTTCCCCTGTCTTTTGCTCAGCAACGTCTCTGGTTTCTGGAACAGTGGGAGCCGCATAGCCCGCTTTATACGCTCTTTGCCATCACACGTTTAGAGGGGCTACTTGAGGTTGAAGCATTGGCCGCCAGTCTGCACTACCTTGTACAACGTCACGCCTCTTTACGCACCACCTTTGCCTCTGTCAACGAGCAACCGGTCCAGATCATTCATCCGCTGGTTTCTATTCCCCTGCGCGTCATTGATCTGGTTCAGCTTCAGCCTGAAGAGCAACGGAAGACAGTCCAGTCTCTTCTTCAGCAGGAAGAGCAGGCCCCCTTTGATCTGGCAGAGGGTCCATTACTGCGATGCAGCCTGCTCCGACTTGGAGCCGCTGACCACACTCTGCTCGTCGCCATGCATCATATTATTTCTGACGCCTGGTCAATGTCGATCTTTTACCATGAGTTAAGTGTCGTATATAATCAAATCCTCGCCCATCAACTCCACGCACTCCCCGCGCTATCGATCCAATATGCAGACTTCGCACGCTGGCAACGGCGGTACCTCAATGAGGCCATCCTGGACAAGCAACTCAATTACTGGCGAGAGCAACTGGCCGATGCCCCGGCCCTGCTCAACCTCCCCACCGATTATCCCAGGCCCGCTACCCAAAACTTTCGTGGAGCCTGGATACCATTCGATTTGTCTGAGCATTTGTCTGAGCAAATCAGGGATCTCTGCCAGCAAACAGGGGTAACGCTATTTATGACCCTCTTTGCAGGGCTGAGCATTCTGCTTGCTCGCTATAGTGGACAAGCTGATATTGTGATTGGTTCTCCAATCGCCAATCGAACGCGAACAGAAGTAGAAGGACTGATTGGTTTCTTTGTCAATACACTGGCACTGCGAACAACTATTCCGAACGATGCCACCGTTCGCGAGTTTTTGCTTGCTATCAGAGATACCACTTTGGAAGCGTATACCCATCAAGAGCTGCCATTTGAAAAACTTGTTGAAGAGCTAGCTCCCGAACGCAGTACCAGCCATTCCCCACTCTTTCAGGTTCTTTTCATGCTTCAAAATGCACCAACATCAGATCGGCAGATGCAGGGCATCAGAATGTGGAGCGAGGAGCCAGAGAGCAAGCACGTCATGTTCGACCTCACCTGCACAATGATGGATCACCTGGGCCATTTAAGCGGAATGATCGGCTACAAGACAAGCTTGTTCGAGGCTACAACCATTCAACGCATGCTTGTTCATTTTCAAACGATACTTGAGCAGATGGTTTCTGACCCGGAACAGAGACTCTCAAATCTTTCTTTACTGAGCAAGACCCAGCAACGACACCTGTTCAAGCTAGGTCGCGGAGGGCCTGAGTTAACACCCTCAACGCCCCTTGTTCATCAGCTTTTTGAAGAGCAGGCGCGGCACACACCAGAGGGTGAAGCCGTCCGCTTCGAAGAAAGACATTTCAGTTATACACAGATCAACAGCCTGAGTAATCAACTGGCGCATACCCTGCTGGCACGCCATATCATGCCAGGCCGGCCGGTCCTCATTATGCTCTCACGAGGCGTCCTGCAAATCATCGGCATGTTTGCGATCCTCAAGGCCGGCTGTCCCTTTGTCTGTGTGGATCGTCTTGCCCCAGAGCTTCGTTTGAAACATGTTCTCCAGGAGGTGGAGCCAGCCTGCATCATTACCGAACCGTTTTGTCTGTGGGAACGCCCGGAACTTCGCTCAATTTTTGAGGAGTCTATCAAGGATCAAGAAAACATCCTGGAGATCTCGATCACGCCAGAGTATCACAACCTGACAAAAGCAGCGTGGATGCTCATGGCAAACGGACACTTAATGCAGTCCCGCGTTCCCGCGACGAATCCTGAGATTGAGCTTCATCCAGAGAGTCCCGCGTATATTGCCTATACTTCTGGCTCAACCGGGATACCGAGAGGAATTGTGCAATCGCATCGCAATTTCAGCCATTTTATCAACTGGTTTCAGAACAATTTCCAACTCCATGCCCCCAAACGGGTAGCCCAATGGCCCACACTCACATTCGATCCAGCGCTGGCGGAAATCTTTAGCACGCTCTGCTTTGGCGCAACGCTCTGTATGGCTCCGGAATCTGTGACCTCCGATCCGCTGGCAGTCGTCCAATGGATACGCAAAGAGCAGGTCGCGTTTCTACAAACCGTCCCAGGCTTTTTCCGGTATATGCTGCACGTGTGTGAGCAAGAGGCAGAGAGAAACGGCGAACAGCGCCTGTTTCCAGACCTGGAATCATTAATTCTTACGGGCGAGGTCTTTCCGATGGACCTTGCCCAGACCTTGCTTCGCAGCTATCCAGACCAATGGACCCTGTACAATCTCTACGGCCCCACCGAAACCATTCTGGCAACGTGTTATGCTATACACACGCTCCCTCCCCACATGACCAGTATTCCCGTCGGCCATCCAATCGCGGGCTGCCAGGTAGTGATACTTGATGAAGCAGGACATCTCTGCCCGATTGGCGTGGCTGGGGAGATCTATATCGGAGGCTCATACGTTTCTCACGGATACTACCGTCGTCCCGAAGAGACCGCGCAACGATTCTTGCCCTGCCCCCTGCCGAGTGTTCCTTCGCAAGAACGCTTTTATCGGACAGGTGATCTGGGACGTTGGCGCAGCGATGGAAGCCTGGAGTTTATCGGCCGACGCGATCTTCAAGTAAAAATTCGGGGCATGCGCATCGAACTCGAAGAGATTGAGGCGGCCCTTCGCAGCCAGGAAGACGTCAAGCAGTGCGCGGTAACAACATTCCGTGATCAACACGACGAGCAGCGGTTGGTTGCTTACATTGTGCCACAGCCAGCAGCCGATCCTTCTACCCTTCTGGCTGAGATCAAACATGCTCTCAAACGGATTATTCCTGACTATATGATACCAACAGCCTTTGTCATTCAAACCCAACTCCCGTTAACAGCTAGCGGAAAAATACAGCGAGGCGCTCTCCGTCCGCCCGACTGGGAACAGTTTGAACGAGAGAAACCCCTTGTCGCGCCGAGAAATCCCATCGAAGATGTGCTCCTGACCATCTGGAGCGATGTACTCCATCGGCAACATATCAGTATTCACGCCAATTTTTTCGAAATTGGCGGTCATTCACTGCTCTCGACGCAGGTTGTCGCCCGGATTCGGGATATTTTTCAGACAGAAATAACCGTGCGAGACCTGTTTGAGCAGACAACGATTGCCGAACTTGCATGGTACCTGGATCAAAAGCGACAAGCAGGGGTAGCCCTGGTCCAGCCACCACTTACGCGCCGATCAGACAGCAAACAACAGCGAATTCCATTATCGTTTGCCCAGCAACGCCTGTGGTTTCTCTCTCAGATAACCACCGATCAGACGCTCTATATTCTTCCTATGTCGATCCGTCTTCAAGGTCCCTTGCATAGCGAAGCCTTAGAGCAGAGCATGAATGAGATTATTCGCCGCCATGAAGGGCTGCGGACCTCGTTTCTGCTCGAACACGGGGAGCCAGGACAGTCAATTGCAGAAACAGTGCATCTGAAACTACCC
>DASSXK010000056.1:0-3485 GCA_035703945.1 Ktedonobacteraceae bacterium
TTTTAATTTCGCGATTCATCTGTCCATCGGCTGAGAAGACACCATCCTGCCCTCCTGTAAATATCTGGAGTTTCACAACTGACTCGGGTAGCAGAATCAATGAACGGTCTGAGGCCAGGTGGGGAGCAATCGGCGTAAGGACGCTGCTCTCGACCTGGGGATGTAGAAGCGGACCTCCGACTGCCAGGTTATAGGCAGTGGAGCCGGTTGCCGTTGAAATAATGATACCATCGGCGTGCGTTGTGCTGTATTCGTGATCGTTAATCCAGGTTCTAATCTGAACCACACGTGGCCAGGTTCCACGGGCAATAACAACATCGTTCAGTGCCAGGAATTCCTCGCTGTTGCCATTCTGGTCAAGGGTTGCATGAAGCATGGCTCGTTTATCAACCCAGACCGAAGAATCTCCATCCAGGTAGGGCGGGAGCTTTTCGAGCAGTTCATCTGGATCAAGTTCCGTCAGAAAACCGACGCGCCCAAAGTTGACTCCGATAATTGGAATATTTGGTTCTGCGCAGAGGCGTGCCGCGTGCAAAATCGTGCCATCGCCGCCTAAGACGAGCACCAACTGGTGCCGCTTGAGCGCAGGGCTCGTGGCTTTTTCCTCGCCTTCGCGACGCAGGTCGATGCTTTGAACAGCATATCCCTGTTTTTCGAGTTGAGGTGCGAGTTGGCGCGCGAGTTCTGAGGTGTCTTTTTTGCGGCCCTGGTAGAGTATTGCAATTGACTTCACGCGTATCTCCAATTGAGCAGGTATGGGCGAAATAGCGAATCATCGTCCTTCAGGCTGCTTAAACTACTGGTATGGTACGTCAATACGCTCGGGTTGTCAACTATGCTTTTACGAATGGCGTTTCGGTTAGACCGGCGTGCAAGCCCGTTGTAGAGCCTTGCGATGCGCCTTAAACTCAAGAATTCGTTTATAGCTGTGATCTCAACTTTCGACCGTTTCTGGTTGGGCTTGTAGATACTCCTCGGCCAGCCAGAGGGCTTCTTCCTTGGAGTGGACCTTGCCTTCGGCCTGGGCATCGGCAATCGCGCTCAGGAGTTGGCCAATGATCGGCCCCTGTTCGAGTTTGAGCTTCCGCATCAATTCCTGGGGACTGAGCAGGCGGGGGGGAACAATGCTTTCGCGTTGCCGGATATAACTGGTGAGCAGTTGCCTGACGACGTGCAGGTGCTTGACCCAACTCGGACTAAACTCTTGAGGACCCAGGGTTGCCAGGTGGTCCGCGAGCGATATCAGGGTCAGTGGGATGCCAGCCTTGCCAAGATCCAGGAAGTAACGGCGGGTGGCACGCGACGTTAGCTCTTCAACCTGTCCAAGCTGGCCGGGACGCATATGGTGAGCGGCGATCAGCTTTGTGAAGCGGGTCTCGACCGTGCTGGCTCCCAGGCGTTGCATGATCGTTGTAATCATATTCGCGCCGACCTGGGGATGGCCGTAGAAATGCACGCGCTCCTCCTCGTCGATTTCAAAGGTCGAGGGTTTGCCGATATCGTGGAGCAGGGTTGCCAGCTTCATTTGCGGCGCCTCCATCTCTGCCAGCGAAAAGAGGCCCTGTTCTTCTGCTTCGCTCAGGAGATTTTGGATCTCGGCGAAGTCTTTCAGGCTTTGAGCTTCTTGCTGATCAAGTCCTGCTGCGGCTGGACCCTTGCGCAGGGCGGTGGTGAGCTTTTCCAGCATCTCGATTGTTTGCAGGGAATGCTCCAGCACGTCCCAGTGGTGGGGCCAGGGCTGTTGCATGCCACGGGCCTCCTCGAACTCGGGAATCAGGGTTGTGAGCAAACGAAGCGAGTCCAGCATATGAAGCTGCTGAAGTGCTCCCTTTGGAGCGAGAATGGCCAGCAGCTCGGTATGGATGATCTCTCTGGCAACCGTGCTGAGGAGTGGGGCATCATGCAGGATAAGGGCCCTGGTTTTCTCTTCAAGCGAGAGTTGATAGTGACCAGCCAGCCGGACAGCTCTGAGCATCCGTTGTGGGGAAGCCCGGAAGGCGGTCTCTGAAACGGCGCGCAGCAGGCGTTTATCCAGGTCAGCGACGCCGTGCAGGGGATCGATCAGGTGCAGAGGCTGGCCGGTGGTGAGATGCGTCACGACGTCCACCAGAGGCGCGGCCAGGGCATTGATTGTGAAATCCCGCTGTTGGAGATCGGCCTGGAGCGAATCTCCTTTGAGGGGAGCCAGGTCAAAGGTGGTTTCCTGGTTTTGTTTGACGATGATACGACTGGCATTCTCGTTCATGGGGGCGTAGAAGCCGCCCAACTGATCGGCAAGACGGCGGGCCTGTCGCCGGGTATCGAGTGCGCTCACCAGGTCCCAATCGTGAACGGGGAGCGCGAGTAAGAGATTGCGAAGCGAGCCACCGACGAGGTAGACCGGTTGTTGTTGATTCGCAAAAAAATGTGCTGTTGTGCTGAGGAGTTGAAGCGTCTGACTATCCACGACCTGTAATTGTACCTGTTCTTTCATGAAAATTTGGTGGCAATCTGGTTGTTATCGCGATTGCCGGATCGATCTTATCTTCTACTAATTTAGTGGCTTAAATTGAGCCTGTTAAAGCGTGATTAATTCTCATTGTATCACCTGTATTTGCGAGAGGTTTCACGAACCTGTTGCAGTGAGAGTAGCTCAGCGACCTCATAGGAGGGGATGGGGTGGTCTCCGCGTGGCCGCTGGCGGATCAGGGCTGGGAAGTGTCCGATACGTCCGTGGAGGCTGGCCAACAGCACGAAGGCTGCTGGCGCGTATCCCGGTGGATTGATCAGGAGCGAGCGTTCTTGCCAGTCCTCGGGTGATAGCCCGCATGTCTCAAGCAGGGCTTCGATCTGGGGCATGAGCGGCCGTTCCTGATCAATCTGGACCTTGATGGTACGAATCTCCTCAATTGCTGACCTGCTAAGACTCTCGATCTGGCCCTGTTGTTCGATTGTCAAAGGATGAGCGAAGTTGAGTATCAGCATGAGGCACCTGCACTATCCTTTACTTCTTCTTCTTTTCCTTATCCTTTTTGGGGGTAGCTTTACAATAGATTACCAGGCGAGCGCCGATCTGTTCTGTACGTAAGACCTGGAGATTGGCGCTTTGTTTGGGTGGCCAGCTTCGTTCTGCACTATCCTCTTGTTTCAGGACGATAATGACATCCCTGATATTGTGTTCCATATATTTGAAAAGCTGGGTAGTTTCAGTTTCACGAAGTTGACGAAGCAGGTCCGAGGTATTTTCAATGGCTGTGCAAGTGATAGTTTGCCCAATGTTAGGGCTCTTGACGTTGGACCTGATTATTTCGGGTGGTTTGGGTTTTTCGATCTCTTTGAAGTCTCGGAAGTAGCCGTAACCGGCGCTGGTTTTGCCGCCTGCTCCCTGATCGTTAAGTGCCTGCTCAAGCCATTTGATGACCTTTTTGGCGTGTGCTTGATGTGTTTTATCGTGAGGATTGCGTGGGGCGACGGCGAAGGCAAAGGTGGACTCGGGGACTGTCAGG
>DASSXK010000111.1:0-9901 GCA_035703945.1 Ktedonobacteraceae bacterium
GTTGTTGTTGGCATTAACCTCCTGCGTGAAGGACTCGATCTTCCGGAAGTTTCACTGGTCGCGATCCTGGATGCCGATAAAGAAGGCTTCCTGCGCTCGGCTGGCTCGTTGGTTCAGATCATCGGTCGGGCCGCCCGTCACGTCGAAGGCTCGGTGATTATGTATGCCGACAATCAGACACGTTCCATGAAGCTGGCAATCGACGAGACCAATCGCCGCCGCGAGATCCAAACGGCCTATAACGTCGCGAACAATATCACCCCACGTGGTATTCACAAGGAGATCCGTTCACTCTCAGAGCGTATCAAGCAGATGAGCGGTATTGAGATTGATCCAACCGATGGAAAATCCGTTGCAAAGGCCCTGGCAGGTATTCCAAAAGAAGAGGCCAACAAGCTCATCAAGGGCCTGGAATCCCAGATGCGCGCCGCCGCCAAGCAGATGGATTTCGAAAAAGCCGCCGAGTTGCGTGACCAGATCATCGAAATACGCCGTATTACCATCGAATAAATCTCAAGACACCTGTTAAATAAATAGTTAAGTGGCCGCCTATAGCGGTCTGACGAGGACACCTCCATTTGTCAGGAGGTGTCCTCTTTGCATATCAAATCTGGAGTTTCAAGCCATTTCTTCACCAACGTTCCCCAACTTCCGCTTCGGATTTACAGTTATCCTGCCACTATAAGCCCCAACTTATGGACCTTTCCAAATTTCATCTGTAGGGATAACCTCATCATGGTTGTCTTGACGGAAGGTTCTCTTCATGATATGATATATCGTAATATGATAATATCGTAATATGATATTTTTTTAGATCAGTATCTCTCCGACCACATGCTGTGAAATGCGGTCCCTCTCTGAGGCTGTAAGGTAAAGAGCAGGAATAGCCGTAGGGCATAAACGTACTCCCCCTCTCGTATGCTCAATTGTTTTTTGGGTTGTCATCTTTCAGTCATTCACATAGCCGACCAGGCAAAACAGTATGTGAGAAAGAAGGAACGATCATGGCAGGTTATACGATTACAGCGCTGGCTGTAGATCAGAAAGCGTCCGCGAAACATTTCTCGGTAGCACTCTGTATCCTTGATACATATGGGTCGGGAGTCCAGGGTCTAAGAGAAACCGATCTCACCGTACAAAGTTTTACTGAGGAAACGAACTTCGCAGTGACAGAGATGCATAGCACACGCTTACCAGGCTTCTATCGCCTCTCCATGCGGGCGGAGCCGACAGCAGAGGCGGGAGAGTATATCCTCGCGCTTGTTGTATCGCGCCGTCACGCAGCCGGGCGCTTGCCCGGTGATTCCGATCTAGGGTGCACGCTGGTCAAAATGAAAGTGGTATAAGTATCACCTTTCGCAATAAGAAGTAAACCAATCCAATTACGTAAGTTGAGAGGCATTGTCAATCTAATCTTGACAATGCCTCTCAACTTTATCCGCATCAATTTGAATGAATTCGCTGTAATACTTGACCCAAATTTTCTGATACAATAGAATGCGTTAGTTCAATAAAAAGAATTGTATGTAGAAAGGATCAAGTTACAATGACTCACAGTCACGATGCTCATCCTCACCATCAGCCAACTCAGAGCGATTACCTCAGCGGACAGCAGATTCTACCCACACGTGTTCGCCCGAATATGACCGTTGCCGAGCTGATTGATGAACAATTTCAAGCTTATAACTCGGCCCGCCTGAGCGAGGCCGCCAGGCTCTATGCTGAAGAGATGCTCAATCCAGAGAAAGATGTCACGATCGGTCTGACAATGGCCGGAGCCTTGACGCCCGCCGGTCTGGGAGGCTGCGTCTTAACTCTGATGGAATATGGCTTTGTCGATTTTATTGTCAGCACAGGTGCCAACCTGTACCACGACATGCACCACGCCCTCGCCATGAGCCTGCACCGGGGAGATTTCCGCCTGGATGATACCGAGTTGCAAAAAGAGGGGGTCATCCGCATTTATGACATCTTATTTGATGATAAAGTCCTGCTGGATACCGACGCCTTCGTACGCGAGAGCCTGAAAAGTTTGCCGCATCGTCCGATCTCGTCTTCCGAACTGCACCATCACCTTGGCACCCAGCTCCTCAAGGCCGGGGTCAAGCCGGAGTACTCGGTTCTGGCGCAGGCGGCGGCCTGGAACGTGCCAATCTATACCTCCTCACCAGGAGATTCCTCGATCGGAATGAACGTTGCTCGCAATGCCCTGGATGGCAGCAAACTAACCCTGGACCCGCTGGCGGATGTCAACGAGACAACAGCTATTGTCCACAACGCGGAGCGCAACGGCGTCCTGATTCTGGGCGGTGGAAGTCCGAAAAACTTTTATCTACAGACACAACCCCAACTCTGGGAGGTCCTGGGTATTCAGAAAGGCGGCCACGACTACTTTATTCAGGTCACAACTGATGCCCCCCACTGGGGCGGACTCTCCGGCGCGACACCTTCGGAAGCAGTTTCCTGGGGAAAAATCAAACCGGATCAGTTGAAAAGCGCCGCAGTCATCTATGGCGACTCAACAATTGTGCTGCCACTATTAACAGCTTACGCCGTAAGTAAGGCCAAACCTCGACCCCGAAAAGAGCTATTTGCCAAACGCAAAGAGCTGCTAACCGAGTTGAAAACCGCCTATGAAGCGGGCAAAAGTAGCAGACCCTAAGACACCTATTCGATCTAATGGGTGATCTGGTTTCCATCTAATGGGAAGCAAGCTTACTATATTAGATAGACTCACTATTCCCATTAGATCGACGCAAGCTCACTATTAGATCCAACAAAAAAGAAAAATATTTGCATTAGCTTGACAATCTAATGTATAATACCTCCTGGTGTTAACGAAAAACACCAGATTTTTTTAGACAAAACAATTAGAATGAGGAACGACCAAGAAATCAAGCAGTAGAGACGCCAGGAAGCATGGCGGAGGTAGAGGCTTGTAATTTGGCACCATCAGGAGGTATTCATGCTTGTCCATTTGATGCTAGAGCTTTACAATTGTGATCGCGAATTGTTAAGCAATGAGCCACTAATTAAACGCGTTCTGGACGAATATCCTGGCAAAGTCGATATGGAGAAAGTCAGCCCTGTACACCTGTACCAGATTGATACATCCAATCCGCTTGACGCCGGACTTTCGGGCTTTGTCGTTATTGCTCAGAGCCATGTCAGTTTGCATGCCTGGCCGGAGTATGGCGAGGTCGATATCGACATTTGTTCATGCAAAGAGTTCAGTCAAGAAGACGCGATTGCCTTTGCAAAAGAGATGTTCCAATCAGATGACATCGAGACACACTTTGTGATCCGTGCCAATCGCTCACTGCGCCCAGAGACGCCCGATCCAGAGCGGCTGCAAGCTGCACTGGAGGCACGTCGGCTGGCCAACGTTCGATAAACAAGGAGTCAGTTCCATGAGTGATACACCTGTGAACCAATTTGGCGCACCCGATGCCCCGTTTTGCGATCCTGAGACGGCTCGCGTCACGATTATCCCGGCCCCTCTTGAATATAGCGTCTGCTATCTTGAGGGCACCAGACATGGTCCACAGGCGATCCTCAATGCCTCAAGCCAGATGGAACTGTACGACGAAGAGCTGGACTGCAATCCGATTGAGATCGGAGTGTACACACGTCCAGCTCTCGATTACGCGGGAATGGACCACGCAGCGGCCTTAAAGGCAACTGGAGAGGCTGTACACGAGGTTCTACAACGCGGTCAACTACCTCTGACAATCGGTGGCGAACATTCGCTGTCCGCGCCTCCAATCGCCGCAGTCAAAGCTGTCTACCCTGACCTGACCGTTGTGCACATTGATGCACACGGCGACCTGCGCGATACCTATGAAGGCACACCGCTCTCCCACGCCTCGATTGAACGGCGCGTGGTCGAGATGGGTATCCCACTGCTGGAGATTGGTATTCGGAGCTTCAGTCCCGAAGAGGCCGAATTTATGAAGACGCGCCCCGATGTAAAGATCATCTGGGCACACCAGATGGCCAAAGGCAACGCGATTATCCCCTGGGAGCGCCTGAGCAAACACACCTACGTAACAATCGACCTGGACGCCATTGATCCAAGTGAAATGCCCGCCGTCGACACGCCCGAACCGGGTGGACTGCGCTGGTACGAACTCCTGAATCTCTTCCGCGAAATCTGCTCACGCACAACTGTCGTCGGTATGGATGTGGTCGAGCTCTGTCCAATGCAGGGTCAGGAACGCGCAGATTTCCTGGCCGCCAAACTTATCTACAAACTGATTGGCTACCGCTATTTCTTATAAAGCTGAATTAGTTAAGCCGCACAATTCCAGGGAAACAAAAAACGAGCATCTTAAAAAAGGGTGCTCGTTTTTTGTTGCTCCTACGCCTCGGACTCAAATTACTGCGCAGTGAAAGATGGGTCACACACTTTGAATCATCCTTCACCCTTCGTCTCAAATGCATAACGTAAGAAAAGATGGCTCCCACCACGTTTGACGCTAACCAGCGTCCCCCAGAGCGGATTTTCCGGCGCGAAGAGCTTGCCGCTGATAAGTCCTGGGCGCTCAACGCTTTTGTCCCGTCCGGCAATTTGTGGGGAGAAGGTTAAGAAAAGTTCATCCAAAGCCTGCTCCGCGAAGAAATCACCCATTAAAATTGGGCCGCCCTCCAGTAAAATCATCTTGCCCGGTTGAACTTCCCTAACCGCCTTCAGAATCTCACTGGCGCCAATTGAACCGCTATGCTTGACTGCCGCGATCCTGGTACTGATAGGAAGAGATTGGGTCCGTAGACGCTGCTCGCCCTCAATTGTGGTCACAATCAAACACGCAACCAGTCCGGATTGAAAGACGGGCAGAGATAGATCGACTGAACCACTGGAGGAGACAATTACGTTCAGTGGGGTCTTCGACTTGCCCAGGGTTGTACGTAAGTCCTGATATTCGTTAGCAAGCGAGGGAAAAATAAACTCGGCCGTCCAGATATGATCGAGGCTTTCGCGAAGCGTTCCAGCCCCAACAATAACCACATCAGCCAGGGCCCGCAGAATCCCCATCACCATTGCATCTTGCTTGTTGAAGCCGCTGATATTCCCTCCACCAGAGACCCCTGGCTCACCAAGCGAAACCACCCCATCGACAGATGAGACGAAATTCCCATAAACAAACGCTCGCTCCGCTGGGATCGGAAATTGCAGCCGACCATACAATCGGCTTAATTCAGATGGAAGTGGCAGATCGGAACCACGTGTAAGATCAAAAAGGGCATCCAATCGTAAAAGATCAGGCATGTCTAACCTCATATACTTTTCCGCACTATATCCCATCGCAGGGCGATCGTAAAGTATGAATTTTTAGCCAAATAAGCTAACGGGAATAATAACGCTTAAGCCATCGTTATCAGATTCAAGAGAAGCAGAATACAGGCGAGACAGACAGAAAAATCGTAACCACTCGCAAGCCTTTAGAGAATGTGTTATACTATCTACAGGTAAGGACGCGTCTCCATTGTACCTACCAATTCAAATATGAACTAACAGAGCCGTTGTTCAATACATCAATGTGGCAGCATAAACCTCTTTGGAAAAGAGAAACCAGCCAGGTAGCCTAAAGCTTATTCTGAATCCGCTGGTAGCCCCTTACCGGAAGTCACATTGGATCTAAAAAGAACCCACAGTTGACTGAACGACAATACAGCGACAAAGCTTTATTGCAGCACAGCAACACAGGCGGACTGATCCGTGAGTGGAACCGGAACGAGCAAACGTTCTGGCAATCACAGGCTCTGGACTTCAGGACTACGAAAAGTAGCCGACAATCTGCAATAAGGATAATCTGAGACACTCCATTCATCTCAGCTCGTTCCATTGCAATGCCATCTCATGAGGAACGCACGAGTTCGGACATCTCACCAGGCCAGGTGAACCAATTAAAGCTACGCGCCCACACTCAGAGATGATGATAGTAGAGACGATCCGTTGATCGTCATTAGACAGGTATAAGAACCAGGCAAACATTCCTGCCCGTTTTCACTCGACTCGCAGTCATTATGCGAATCCAAAAGAACGGCATTTCATGAGCATAACGCTTATATCCGAATATGCAGCACGATCACTTCCAGTGAGCAGGCCTGCCCGGAGAAAAGGTTAGCTGCTTGATTTACAGCGAGAAACATCTATTTATACCTGTCATACGTGCAAGTAGTATAAAGAGGTAGCGAGGTCAACATCAGAAAGTTTGGGGTATCCCACGGGCATACTTCGTCAGGAAGCGACAAGTTATCCACATGCCACGGTGGTATACATCATCACGCAGACGCTCTCATAACAGGAAGGCCAGGGAGTGAACAGAAAAGCGCCCAACCCTTTCCTCTGGACTGCCACTGTCGTCAATCGCTTACACACATGGGGATGATCTTCCTGGAGGGTAGACATCAACCACTAACCTGCACGATTTCTTCGAGACAGAGATAGTTATAGCTATCAGAAAGGAGCGGTACGTCCTTTGTTTCTTTGAATAACAGAGGATTTGCATACCGCATATTACATGACCAGAGATTTCAATAATCAACAGAGAGAAAACACGCGCTCGTTTTCTCATAACAATTCCTCCCCTAACAACCGCAATTCTGGAGAGGGACACGGTCCCAACGCACGTCCGGGCCGACCTCGCCTCAACCGTGAAATTGTAGACCGAGCCTGGGAGTCCGGTGCTCGTCAACAGCACGCCGATTATCGCACACGTACCTCCGGTCCAGCCACGCGTGGAAACGGCAACTCCAATTTTCAGGGACGCCCCTATGGCAACCGCGACCAAAATGGATATTCCGATAACCGTCGCCCTTATGGCAACGATCGTCCCAACTTCAATCGCGACCGCGACTCGCAGGGTGGTCCAGGTTATAACCCAAATCGCCGCGACAGCCGGCCACCATTCAATCGTGACAACAATCACCACGATGGCCGTCCCGGCTTCCAGCGCGGTCCTGGCAACTACCAGGAAAGCCGTCCTGGCTTCAATCGCGACAGTGACCAGCGCAGCTTCCAGCGCGGTCCTGGCAACCACCAGGAGAGCCGTCCTGGCTTCAATCGCGATCGTGCTCCTTATAACCGCGACAATGACCAGCGCGGTGGCGCGGGTTTCCAGCGTGGCCCCGGCGGCTACCAGGAGAACCGCCCCGGTTTCAATCGCGACAACAATCATCGTGGCCCTGGCAATCACCAGGAGGGTCGCCCCAGCATCAACCGTGACGACCGTGCTCCTTATAATCGCGACAACAATCAGCGCGGAGGAGGCTTCAATCGCGATAGCCGTCCCGGTTTCAACCGTGATAACGATCAACGGGGACCGCGCAGCTTCCAGCGCGATAGCCGCCCCGGCTTTAATCGCGATCAGCGGGGCAGTGGTGGATTTGACCGCTCCAATGGTGGCCGAAGCTTCAACGGACCTCGCCCATTCAATCGTGAGGGATCACAGTTCGCAGGTGACTACGAGCATTTCAATGCTTACGATGAGCGTGGACGCTCGACTGCTCGCCCATTCCAGGGTCGCACCAGTCCCGCCCAGCCTCCAAAACCAGAGCGCCATGTCACACGCATGGAAGATGGCCGCGTCATTAAGGGATCACGTCCATTCCAGCGCAAAAACGCTCAGTTCTGGGAAGAAATCGGCAAGGATGCTCAGGGCCTCGTAGCTCCGATCAAAGCCACTCCAGAAACAGAAGCCCCGGAAGAAGCAATTGTGCTTCCAACCGAAGAGGTTGAGGGTCAGGAGGGCGAAGTCGCAGCCAAGCCCAAGAAACCCGTCGCCCGCCGACCAAGAACGACGGCTGCGGCCTCCCGTACCAAACGCACCGAGGCTAAAAAGCGCTCTACGGGTCCCCGACCTTCACAAAAAGGCTTCAAGTGGCCGACACAAGAGGCTGAAGCCACTCAATCCGAGGGATAATCTTTAAGATATATGGTTATTCTAAGCTGAAGACAGCCACTTTTCCGATCAGAGATGGAAGGAAAGGTGGCTGTCTTTTTTGTTTGTGGCAAACCGTGATCGGCTTAAAAGAGGCACATCGCTTCAGACCAGTACCAATAACCCAAGATCAGAGGGCAAAATCTCACAAAATTCTCACAATATTGTATAGTGTAGAAGTCATAAAAAGTTTAATCTTATTGCTTCAATTCAACTAGTCGGGTAAAAAGCATGCTATATCCTAGTTACCTTAACCTTTATGAAACGGGCGAGCTTGCAGAGCGAGCCGCCGCCGCGTGGGAGGTTCTACGCAGTTGCACGATCTGCCCACAAAATTGCCGCTGTAACCGCATTGCGGGGAAAACTGGCGTCTGCCATTCCGGGACAGAAGCAATTGTCGCGTCCTGGAATGTCCATCGCCGCGAAGAGCCACCGATCAGCGGGACACGCGGCGCGGGCACGATCTTCTTTGGCTACTGCCAGGCTCGCTGCACCTATTGTCAGAATTTCTCGCTGAGCCAGGGCGGGCTGGGACATCGCGTCGGGCCCGAACGGCTAGCAGAGATGATGCTTTATCTGCAACGCAAACGCTGCCACAATATGGATCTCGTGACACCTACACACTTTGTGCCTCAGATCCTGGCGGCCCTGGTGATCGCTTGCGAGAAGGGCTTTAACCTGCCTATCGTCTATAACTGCGCTGGCTATGAAAACCTTGAAACGCTCAAGCTTCTGGACGGCGTTGTGGATATTTATCTGCCAGATGCCAAATATTCGGACAATAAAAATGCCCTGCGCACCTCTAAGATGCCACGTTATGTCGATTACAACCAGGCCGCTTTGAAAGAAATGTATCGGCAGGTCGGACCACTTCAGCTTGATGAAGAGGGGATTGGGCGCCGTGGGATACTGATTCGGCACCTTGTGATGCCTGAGGATATTTCAGGAACCCGCGAAGTGCTACGCTGGATCGCTGAAGAGCTGGGGCCAGATACACCTATTAGCCTGATGGATCAGTACTTTCCAGCCTGGAAAGCAGTCAATGATCCGGTTCTGAACCGCCGCCTTTCCTGGGAGGAGTATAAAACCGCCCTGGATGCCCTGGAAGAATTCAAAATAACTGAAGGCTACGTCCAGGAAGACCTGATTGAAGTAGATACGACTTCAGTCGTATAGCAATACTTGACTCAATTATATAGGCACGGCTCTGGCTGCTTGTATGAGGGTTGACGATGAGACCAATCGGTCGCCATCCACGTATACCTAATTATTAGTGCTTGCTTGTCTCGTCATACGCTGACAGGCGTGCTATAATCTGACTGAAAAAAGAAAATACACGGGACAGGAGATACGGCCTAACGCCGAAGCGAGCCGTGCCTCATTTTATATCACACGCAGGTTAACAAAAGGAAGCAGGTCTGCAATAATACCTGCCTGATTTTTTGTCTGGCCTGGGTTGTGCAACAAAGGGCCCGGAACGGAGAGTTCTCATGAGCGATACGGCCACGTTGAGCCGCCTTTTCACCCATATCCAACCCGACCTCGATCTGGTTGACACAACATTTGAAGAACGAGCCACGTCAGGACTCGATATTCTTAATTCTGCTTCTATGCATGCTCTCGGTTCACCGGGTAAAAGAATCAGAACAGCCTTGACGCTTCTTTCAGGGAAGTTTAACAATTATAACCTTGATAAGCTGGTTCCTTTGAGCGTCTCCTACGAGATGGTCCACCTAGCAACCTTGATCCATGACGACATCGTCGATAAGGCCCTGACCAGACGTGGTAATCCAACCGTCAACGCAATGTGGGGCGACAATATTGCGATCCTGCTTGGCGATTACTACTTCGCGAAAACCGCCGGTTTGATTGCCGATATCAATGATAATCGCATCGACCGCCTCTTCTCAGATACAGTCGCAACCGTCTGCGAAGGCACGATCATGGAGATGGTCACT
>DASSXK010000178.1:0-14588 GCA_035703945.1 Ktedonobacteraceae bacterium
GTACCCATTGCGTCAAAACATTTCAATATATCTCATTAAAACAGGACTTGTGGGTCAGAGATCCCTTAAATCGTTACCTTTTCGCTATTCACATGAATACATATATAATCGAAAAAGAGAAAAAGACGGCCGAGGAGAGGAGAGAAGAGGAAAAACCT
The DNA here is from genome assembly GCA_035703945.1 of Ktedonobacteraceae bacterium. Taxonomy (GTDB): domain Bacteria; phylum Chloroflexota; class Ktedonobacteria; order Ktedonobacterales; family Ktedonobacteraceae; genus DASSXK01. Next base: position 159 of record DASSXK010000178.1, read on the forward strand.
CGGCCGTAAAGGGAATGATAGAACATGAGGAGAGTAAGGGGGGTGAGAGACTTGAACGTTTGTTCTATCACCTCTTCAGGGTACCAGAGTTCTCCCCAGATGTCAAGGGGGAAAAGCGAAAAATTCTCAGTCCGTCCCGACGCAGTTCGCGCGTAAATACGATACTGGCCGTTGGTGATACAATACTCTTCATGGATGCCTCTCCCTCAACAAATCGGTACCACGGAGACAGACATTACTACAAGAAAAACCCTTATGTAGGAGAATAAAAAATCATGGCAGACGTTCAACCACTACGCGGATTTCGGTATGCAAGTGAGGTGGTCGGGGATATAGCACAGGTGGTTACTCCCCCCTACGATGTGATCTCTCCCGAAGCCCAGGCACGCTACTATGAGCGCAATCCTCACAATATTATCCGGCTTGAACTTGGCCTGGACCAGCCAGGCGACAACGAACTGAATAATCGCTACACACGCGCCGCCCGTACCTTTGCTGAATGGCGCAAGTCTGGCGTGGTCCGCCAGGAAGAACAACCCGCATATTATGTCTACCAGCAGCGCTTTCGCGCGCAGGGTCGCGACTACACCCGCACCAGTCTGATCGCTCGCGTCCGGATTGAGCCCTGGGATGCGCGTGTCGTCCTCCCACACGAGCGTACGATGAGTAAGCCAAAGAGTGACCGCCTCAATATCATACGGGCCACTGCGACGAACCTCAGCCCGATTATGAGTATGTACGATGATCCCCAGGGCCGCATTCGCCGCCTCCTCAGCAACTATGTGGAGCAGGCCGAGGTCCAGCTTTCGGATGAGGCCGATGAAATGCATATTTTGCATCCGATTCAGGACCCTCAGCAGATCGAACTTATCCGGGATTTCTTTTCTGAACGTCAACTCTATATAGCTGATGGTCATCATCGCTATGAAACGGCGCTCAATTATCGCAATGAGATACTGGAGCAACGCAAGCAGCTGCATCCGGATGATGCCGCAAACTTTGTGATGATGGCCCTGATCGATCTTGATGATCCTGGTATGGTGGTTGAACCAACCCACCGTGTGCTCTTTAATCTGGCCCCGGAGATCCTGAATACCCTGGTCCCTGACCGTTTCGCGGATTATTTCACGGTCCAGCAGCTTCCGGAGCAGATGCAGGCCAAAGAACTCCTGCAAAAACTTGAACAAGCGGGCCATGACACGCCTTCGTTTATCATTCATACAGCCGCAAACAATCTGCTTCTGAGCCTGAATGTCGCCGGTAAGGAACAGATGGCAAAAAGCCAGCATTCAGAGGCCTGGAACGGTCTGGATGTCGCCGTGGCCCATACCCTGGTGTTGGAAGCTTTGCTTGGCGTGACGCCAGCGGATATTACGGCCGGCACGCACCTGCGCTATATCCACGAAGCTCAGGACGCCCTTAACGAGGTAAGCCAGGGGACCGCTCAGGTCGCGCTACTACTCAATGCGACACGGGTCCGGCAGATCTGCGAGGTCTCGGATGCGGACGATCTGATGCCGCAGAAATCAACCTACTTTTATCCAAAATTGATCACAGGACTTGTCATGAATCCACTGTGGTAGGGGGGTACAAACGTATGATTATTGTTGTCGGCGCAGGTCTGGCAGGCTTGACCTGCGCGAAAGAACTTATCGCGCAGGGTCAGCAGGTGCTGATCCTGGAGCAGGCTGATCGGGCCGGCGGACGCGTACGTACTGACATTCACGATGATGGCTATCGGCTCGATCGCGGTTTTCAGGTATTGTTTACGGCCTATCCCGCCGTTCAACGCCACCTGGACCTGGATGCCCTGAAACAGCGCAAGTTTGAGCCGGGGGCGCTGCTGGTCAAGGCTGGCAAACGCTACGAGATCGCGGACCCCCTGCGTGAGCCAAATCGTCTGGTCAAAGGGGTGCTAAATCCTTTAATTTCGCCTGCCGATAAGCTGCGCGTCCTGCGTCTACGCCAGGAAGTCATCGGCCTCTCGGCTGGCGAGATCTTCTCTGGCAAGGGCCAGCCTGACGGGAAGGATGAGTCATCCGAAAGCTATCTGCGCAGACTGGGCTTTGCGGAAGAGGGCTTCATTAGCAACTTCGCTCGCCCATTTTATGGCGGGATCTACCTTGACCGCTCGCTTTCAACCAGCGCCCGGCTCCTGCAATTTACGTTCAAGATGCTGGCAAAGGGCGACATCATCGTGCCAGCGGAAGGGATGCAGAGCATTGCGGAGCAACTGGTCAACGGCCTGCCGGAAGGGACGCTGCGCTGCAATACCAGAGTACATTCCTTGCAGATCAACAACGGTCGGGTTGAAGGCGTGCGGCTTGCCAGCGGCGAGACTCTCAAAGCGGCCAGCGTGGTTATCGCTACCGAGAGTCCAATTGCGGAGAAGTGGCTTGGAAGCAAACTCCCAACGCAGCCCCGCAGCAGTATCTGTCTCTACTTCGCAGGCGATACGCGCCTGTACAATCAGAAGAAGATCCTGCTGAATACCGCGCCGGATGCCTATGTCAACAATGCTGTCTTGCTGACAAACATTGTGCCGACCTACGCGCCACCTCACAAGCATCTCCTCTCGGCCACGATTCTGAATGAGACGGAAACTGACGATGAGTTGGTCGCACGCAAGGCGCTGACCGAAATGCGCAACTGGTTCCCGGAGAGTAACCTGGATAGCTGGAAGTTCATGGGGATCTACCGGATTCCTTTCTCTCAGTTTGAGCAAGCACCTGGCGTGTACGAGACGCTGCCAGGCAATACAACGGGGATCGAAGGTCTCTATCTTGCGGGTGAATACACCCAATCAAGCAGTATTCAGGGAGCAATGCATAGCGGTGAACATGCCGCGAAGGCGATACTACGCGTTCCTGCCGGGGCTGCTAGCTAGCCATTCACTTTCAGGCTCTAAAGCTGTTCAGAAGCGTTTATGGATCATTCTGAACAGCTTTTTTGCTGGTTCTTTTTCCAGAAACCTATTCTGCTGCCTGCTTTCCGGGAAAACATGTGCCACCTACTTTTCTGGCGGGAACAGGTCGATACCTAAGGCGCGGGGATCAAAGTTGGTGAGATCCAGGGCGCTGGCCATCAAGTGAATTGGGCCATGCTCAATTGACAGTTGTAGCAGTGAATGGATAAATGGCTGTTCCTCGGAGGGGATGCCAGAGTCGGGATGCAGCACACTCGCAACGCCAGTCGTAAGCTCGACATCCTCGGTTCGGTCCGCGAGTTGGAAGAGCAGGCCCTGCCCTAAGAGACGTTCGCTATATTGTTTGCGCCAGTTATCATCTATTCGCTCCCGAATCACATCTTTAATGATACTATTCAGGTGCTGTCTAAGTGCCTCTTTATGCTTTTTGGTGCCTTTACGCGGCCGCCCGTTGGTGGAGCGCGAACCATTATTCAACTGCATCAACAAGGGATGAGACCAGTAACGGTTGATATATTCCAGAATATCGTCAAGGGGATTAAACAGCCAGGAGCTAAATTCTGGCAGCAGGTAGAGATCCCCGCCACGCTGAGCCAGGGCCAGCGTATATTCATCCAGAGGCAGAACTTCGGCCTGGACCGGGCTATGCAGCTTTTTCCGGTGTCCCAGACCTTCCGGACCCTCGATAAAGGGCCGCCAGATGGCATAGGCGATCGGCACTTTATGGCGCGTTTGCTTGTTTAAGGTCAGAGCCTCGACAATCACGGCGCGGCAATAGGCCAAAGGAACATCCAGGCTTTCAAAGTTTTGCTGCGCCATTTCCGCGACAAGGTCGTTCCAGTATTGGATCGTCATCTCGTCGGTGCCATAGCAATCTTTGATGCCCCAGTCATCCTTATACAGGATATTTACCCCTTTGAGCAGACCATCGGGCCGCTCCCAGGCAAGCATGATCATCTGCGAGCCGGTACCATCGATATAACTCACCCGCGCTTCATACAGAGGCAACAGTGCTTGTGAGGCGGCGGAGGTATCCAGACCGGGCGCGGACTGCATCATCAAGCGTCCAAGCACGGCCCGCGCCCGCTGTTTAACCTGGCGATTGGTTGTGTGCCCGATCAGATAATTCAAGGCGGGGATGGTGTTGTATGCAACGACCGTCCCTAACTGCTCAAGAGATTCTATCGTGGCCAGCACCACAGCGCTCGTCTGAGTCTCAAGCAAAGGAATCAACAATCTGGCGGCGCGAGGGTCCTGGCTGCTACCAAGCCAGCTAATAAATCCCAGACGGCGTTCCTGGGGCATTGAAATGACATCTTCCAGGATCGATTCAACTCCAAGTTCGCTCTGCCCCACAAGATCCAGCAGGTGCATTTGCATCTGGAGCATCGCGGCGTTTGGATCGTTCAAATACTCGATAATACCATCATCGGCCATATCCGAGCCCAGTTCTTTGAGCAGCGGAACCATTGTCAGCTTGGCAAGATCGGTGACGGTCGGATCGGTCACAAAATCTTCCAGATCTTCCAGGTCCAGGTCGGTTGCGAGCTCCGACAAGATTAGTATTGCAGCGGCATGGGCAGCTTTGTCCGTGGTCCGCAGGAGATGCAAGACCTTGTCACGCGCACCATCTTCCCACTCTTCATCCAGGCGATCAAAATAATGCGATAAGGTATCAGAATCAATATCGTTACGCCGACTGATTGCCAGTAAGATACTATCTATACTCTCCTGTGGAGGCCCTTTGCGTCCTCGTGGCATAAATTCGCTCCCTTATCTACATGAGGAGTAGCCTCGAACGTCCTGTATGGGCGTCCGATGCCTGAGATTCTATCACGTCGCTGCTGTTGAGTCGAGAGGAGGTACCGCTAATAAAGCAGGCACGCCTCAATCCGTTTAAAAATGCCCCTCGTCTTTATATAATTGTACTGGCTCTACCAGCAAAGAGGCGGCGGGCGAAGTAATATGCTCAAGTCCATCCAGCAACAATGCCAGGCTGATTAAAAAATCATCATGACCAACGGCCTGGTCAACATATATGTCAAGGTTATCGGTCGGGACCAGGCGATAGCGGGCCGCCCGCAATTGCTGCCAGCATTCGGCGGCAAGCGTGGCCGGCGCAGTATCCGTTCGGTAAAGCTTCAAACGACCGCTGTTGATAAATGAAAGCAATTGGTAGGCCAGCCGGGACTTCGAGGGACGGCTAAAGGTAAATGGCTGGACCCGTTCAGTTCCAAGACGAGTCAAAAGTAGGGATGCAAGTCCAGCTCCCAGGCCGGTCGAGTCGATCACAAGCGCCCGAATCCCCCAGCGTTCAACCATTTCCAGCACAGCCGTATATTGATCCAGGTATGCCATCCCCGTCCACCATTCCTGGTGAACTACTTCCAGGCTGGGCAGGTTCATAGTATTGTAGCATATGCGCCCAATCGTCACTACCGAGCTATCCCGTTGCGCTGATCCACTCTTTTGGGGCGAGCTGGCCGAGAGGTGAGCGTCGCTGGCAACATCCATGCTGGCAATATACCAGCTATTCGGCCTCGGACGTTCCTCCCAGTCATGCTCGCCCTGAAGCAGGGTCTGTTGCATGCTGTTCAGCAGGTAGCCAGCCTCCTCAAGCGGGCGCAGCCAATACTGCGTCTGTATGGCGGGATGCTCGTCCCCCAATCGTGCGATCTCCTGCTCCACAAAGACTCGATAGGCCGGATTGATCGCGCCCAGCGTCAGCCAATTGTGCTCAAAGTGCAGACGTGTGCCAGTTCGCCGTTCAAGCGCCAGGTTCGTCTTGCGCTGCCTGGCAAGCAGGGTGCTATCGCTCCAGGCAGTGCCATATAAAACTGTAGTTGCATTGGAGGTCGAGGCCATCGGCCTGAAGTCACGATCGAAGCGCGTGGGATCAACATCCTGGGCCTCGTCGATTTCCAGTAACAGGTCGGCGGTCGCGCCAACGACGTTGCTTTCTGCACTGGCGGAGTAGAACATGATGCGCGGACCACTCCGTGCCCGCAGCGAGGCGCTATCGGAGCCAGGAGCCAGGCCCACAATATAGCCCTGGTTGGTCCAGATGCGCTTGCGCGTCAGGGGTGTATCAAGCATGGAAAGGAGTCGCAGACGGCTATTAATGATCTGCGGTGTAAACGTCGGAGCGGCTTTCACTATCGTTCCTTGCCGACGCGTCATCAGGAGGTAGGCCTCTACGACGGCAGAGATCTGGTTCTTGCCAGATTGTCGGGCCATCATGACGGTGAAAATGCGTCCATATCCTCCCAAAACAGACTCCAGGATGGCGGCCGCGATCTCAAGTTGATAGGGATAGAGGGGTCGGCCAAGGATATGACGCGCAAAGCGGTCAAGGTGCAGAGCAATTTTAGTCATAGCAGGTACAAAATGTGGAATTGAAAGAATTAGAGAAGTAAAAGTGGATGAAGGTGAAAATTGGAGGAGACTCTTATTGATGAACGTAATATTATTATAACCTATTTTTGCTTAAAAATCAAGGGGAAATACATTCAAAATACTCAATGTATGTAAAGCCAGATTGAAAGTAAGCTCTGATGTATCCTCTCCTGTGGCTCTTACCTGCCAAACCCATACAGTCACAAGCATACAGCCATACAGCGAGAGAGAGAGAACTCGCCGCATGGCTGTATGTCGCAATGGGTCTCGTAGAGGCTTATGCGCTGCTTTTAGCCGCGCTTATAGCCCCGTTGCGGTAAAGGAGGTAAAGGTCGCGGTCGCGCCACCCTGAACCAGTATCCGCAGGCCACAATAGCCTGACGTGAAGGTGCTATCGGTCCCCGTCACCTGCCAGGTAGACGGTTCAGTGCTACCAGTAGCCCAGGCTCGTGCGGAAAGGGTCGCACCAACAACATCAAAACGGATCGAATACGACGTTCCCCCACTGGCAGCAAAAGGAGTCGAGGCAATCACTGTGGCCGTTCCACTGACCTTTTTCTGGATTACCAGGCTCTTGCCATCCAGATAGGCTTTATACCAGTTATTGCCATCTTGCCAGCGCAGGGTTGCTCCAAGATTGGTGTTTGTAAAGCTGCTCAGCGAGCCGCTAAAGACCACGTCCGCGTTGCTTGTACTTACCCCCAGAATCGTGTTATAGTTCCCCGATCCATTGATCAGACGGCCGCTATTGCTGCTGACCGAAAATACACTGTTGCTTCCAGCATCGCTCCCCCACACATTACCATCGGAGGCCTTACCCCAGAACTTTTGATTTGCCCGCTGAAAGGTATCCTGACCCAACACAGTGCCAGGAGTAGGAGACGGCGATGGCGATGGGGTCAGCGTTGGAACCGGACTCGCCGTCGGCGTAGGAATAATTGACCCCTGGGACGCTGCGGCCAGCTTATTAGCAAACTCCTCATCAAACCAGACGGTATTGTTGGCATCGACATTCAGTCCATCATGGGGATGACTGTTTGCGGTCGGCGTATTGAATATTGTAAACGCCCCGTTCGCTCCCGCTGAAAAGACGCCAAAGCTACTCTGCAACGAATCATCAAACCAGATCTGTCCATGGCTATCCGCACTGATCCCCGAAGTGTGTGAGCCACAAGAGCTACAGGAAGGCGTATAGCCAAACTCGGTCACGCCATCATTGGTCCCTGGAACAGCCTTCGCCACAATTAACTGACCAATCATATGCACCCAACCCTCGCTCCACCAGATATTCCCCTGTGGATCGACCGTCAACAGATGGGGCGTCAGACCTGTGCCAGTTGTTGAACTGTTGCGTATCTTGTACTCTTTCAACGTGCCCGCCGAATACTCGCCAATCAGTGCAACCGAGTCATTATTCTCAGTAAACCAGATATTGTTAGAAGCATCAACGGTGATCCCATAGGGCTGGCTGTTCAGAGCTGGCGTGGAAATTTCCATAAACGACTGGCTGTTCGGATCAAAACGACCAATCTTATTTGCATAGTGTTCGGTAAACCAGATATATCCTTGATGATCAACGGCAACCCCCCAGGGGCCAGAGCCAGCGCTGGGAACCACCCATTGCTGAAAGGTACCTGTCGCGGGATCAAGCATCCCCAATGTATTTGTCATTGGCATCGGAAACCAGAGTTTTCCACTCTGATCAAAGGCCAAAAACAGCGGCTGACCATATCCTGCGGGCAACTGGTAAAGATGCGGCCAGGCATTGAACTGAGGATTAAAGACCGCAATCTTTCCGGGCGGCGTGCTATTGCTGCACATTGGCGAAGGATCACACCCCGGAAGAGCCAGCCAGACATTCCCGCTCTTATCGAAGGCGGTTCCCCAGGGTGCCCAGCCCCCAGGCGTGTACCAATCATGGCTGACCGAGGAAGTAACCAGATTGCGAACCGTTGCGGTGGCAAAAGCAGGCACAATAACTCGAAAAACCAGTCCGATCATCAGCAAAATACTAAGAAAACCCACCGCAACTGGCAGCAGGTGCAAAAATCGTTTTCTTAGACTGGAATTCATTTCTACCTTCCCTATCCCATATGTTTAGACAAAAATTAATAAATTCGTTGCTTCCCAGATAAATAGCAAAAGTCCCACCAATCTCAGGGAAATACTGCCGATCTATGGAAAGGCAAAGCAAGATTACGTCTAAAGTATGCAAATTTTCCAGTCCTGATAAAAGGCTAAAAGTATCCAAAAAATGATACGAAAGACTCAAAAACCCCAGGCATCCATTCGGAGAGAAGCAAGGCCCGCTGGCCTCAGCCACAAAAAAAGTCAGCGGGATTTGGCGCGGCACAAACTATCGAGAAGGGCCATAAAAAACGGCCAAACCACAAATCTTTTCTTATTTGCGGTCTGACCGAAACGCTCAAACGGAGAAACTTTAGAGCGGCATTTCGTTCGACTGATTTTGATCAGTCGAATCGAATGGACGTCGGATATACGGAACCAGCTTGTCAAGCAAGTTATCAATCTGAAAAGGTTTTAGCACAAAATCATCAGCGCCGGGAATATCTCTGGCATACAAGGGGCGGTAATCAGCACTCATCGCAACAATGCGGATTGGGGCATATTCGGGGCAGGCCGATAGGGCGGACGCGATTTGATAGCCACTCACACCAGGCATCGTCAGGTCCGTCAGGATTGCCCCCGGCAATTGCAAAGGAGAAAGCTTCTCTAGAAAAGGCAACACTTCTGTCGATTTCGAGAAGGCGAGACAGGAATAACCTTCCATTTCCATCAGGAGCAAGATCGATTTTACAATTTCGACGTTATCGTCAACTGCCAGGAGGTAGGGATTGCATTCGAGCTTGGATAAATCAGTTAAGACTTCGATTGGACTACCAGGGGTCGTATAAGCCATGTTCATTTGACAAATACCTCTCATCTTCCATCTACCAGCACAACAATCAAAAACTGAATTTCGTGGCTTTCAATCATTAACCACTCCTTCACGGCCTGAACATTAGTCAACAATTCTACAGAAGTGGCTCTATTTACCTGTCTTTTTCTATCAGAGGCTCTTTATAGCTACTGCGTGAGTAATACTCATGAGACAAGGTCACACGGCTTTAATGCTTGCTTTGCCAGACATTAGCTCTATGCAGATATTTTGCACTACAAAACTTGAGATTTCAATAGAACGCGAAAAAGTACCATCACTTCCATTATGAGCCGTCTGCCTAATTCAGTCTTTTATATCTCTAGAAGCGCCAGTAAAGCTCTATCACGGTTGAGCTTACACGAATACACCCCTTTATCTGAGACAATACAAAGGTCATGGTTACATTTATTTTGCTAAAATAATCAAAGGGCCTAAAGCTGCCGAGCGGTGAGAAGCGGGCTCGCTGGCAACCAGAAAATGTTTTCCGGCTGTCCAGCCAGAATTTTTGGTGGGTTCCAGCAGAACAATAAAATGTCCGGCACCATCGGCCACGATTCTTTTGGGGGTGCCATGTGCATCGAGAATCGGATGGGCTTCATCAAAAAAGAACACGATCATGGCGTGTGCGCTAAAGCCTGTTCCTTCGATACGCAAGCCGCTGTCAGGTAATAAAGTTTCTTTGTTGAGCAGCGTCAGAGAGGTCATTGGGGCTGTCTGGCTCGTGGGTGAAAAAGAATTAATCGTCAGGTGGCCGCTCGACGATAGTGTCACCAGGTTAAAAATACTATCCAGTATCAGGGCGCAGGTCAGAAAAATTAGAAAGATCGTGCCACTCACCCACAAAATAAATTCCATCCGACCAGGACGCAGCAACCACCAGCGGAGCTTGCTCACAGTATTATCTGTAAGGGTATGATAAGGCTTGAGCGTCGGCACATATTCGTCGTCGCCCGACTCAACCTCCTCTGGAGCACGCTGCTGATCGGGCTGCTGGACAGGGACGATTGAGATGCGCCTTGATTCCGTTAGAATCAGCGTTGGCTCTTCCTCGCTTGCTTCTACCTGAGGCGGGGCCAGCTCTTCCACCGGCTCCAGGCGTCTCGTCGTTCTTGCCGGTTGCCTGGTTTTTGGCTGTGGAGCGGGGATCTGGTTCTCTTCAGCAAGCCCACCCGCCTCCTCATAAGTCAGGCTGGTAAAGCGTTTACTCCTGATAGACGCTGGTCGCTTGCCTACCTGAGGCCGCTTGACCGTAGGATTGGGCAAGGTAGGAATCGCCGACCAATCAACCTCCGATGGCTTCCGCACCCGCCTTAGCATTGGGTTGGGTCCCGTCGGGATCGTCGAGATATCGACCACCGGTTTCTTGCTTCCCTGTACTCTCCTGATGGGAGGATTGGGTCCCGTCGGAATCGTCGAGATATCGACATTGGCTCGGCTCCCGCTCTGTACTCTTCTGAGAGGCGGATCAGGACGCGTGGGAATCGTCGAGAGGTCGATGGCGCTCAAACCCAGGCGCGGCGACACAACCCGTTCAGTCGGGACAACACGACCTGCCCTTTGAGGAATTTCCCGCACTGAACCTGGCGGGCGGTTCGAGCCCGCAGGGCCACGCGAGGCGCGAGAGGGATGTGAAATACGACCGCGCCCCCCCGAACCGCCAGGACGCGAAGAGACACTCCTCCCTCCACCGGAGGACGTGCGGGCAGGGCGTGTGGAACCTCTACCGCTCGACTCTAATCTGGAGCCACAGGCATAGCAATGACTGGCATGGATTTTTTGAGGTTTTTTGCAAGCGGGACAACGTACGAGCCAGGTGGAGCGGGAAATTGATACATTGGTCGTCATCGGAACTCCGTCCTATGGAAAGCCTCTACATCGGTATCTATGTCAGATAAACGCCATTATCTCCCGAATTCGTTGAAAATAAATGCCCAATTTTATCCTGAATCTTTTCATTTTGTCATCAACTGCGGATTTTTCCACAGTTGATGTAAATTTTTTACACTTAGTTAGAATAATTCGCTTAGAAAATCTGCTACTAGCGCTCGAATATTTCAACTTACGTATTGGCACATATCTTGCAGAAGAGTATAATCGGGGGGGATGATTCCGGAAGTTACTTTCGGTTGTCTCCGTTTCCAATAGCTACCAGGTTGTGGAAAGTGGATATGAGGGAAAGGAACAGGATTTTATGGTAGCCAGCGTTAAAAGGGCACGCAGAAAAATTGAAGATAGTGAGGTCCTTTATTATACGGACGAAGACCAGTTTAACGAAAGTCCGTCTAATGAGGAGACCGAAGAAGGGGAGGTCCAGAGAGAAGATAGTGTAGACAATGCCATCCGACAGTATTTAGGTGAGATCGGTCGCTATCCACTCCTGACGGCTGAGCAGGAAGCGAAACTGGCATTGCGTGTCACAAATGGAGAGATAGAGGCGCAGCAACGGCTGGTCGAGGCCAATTTGCGGCTAGTGGTCAGTATTGCCAAGCACTACGCCAACCAGGGGATTACCCTGTTGGATCTGGTTCAGGAAGGTAACCTGGGCCTGATACGTGCCGTCCAAAAATTCGATCCTTCACGTGGCTTTCGTTTTAGCACCTATGCTACATGGTGGATTCGTCAGGCTATTAGCCGGGCGGTCGCGGAACATACCCGCACGATTCACATTCCTGTCCATGTGGTTGAAATGATCTACAAAATCAAACGTATCACTCGTCTCCTCTACCAGGAATTAGGTCGCGAACCATTGGCCGAAGAAATCGCCAGGTCTGCCCGTTTAACCAAAGAGCGGGTGGTAGAGCTGCAAAGCATGGCGGAAGCCCCGATCTCGCTTGATGCCCCATTGATCGAGGACGAGCAATATCACCTGGCTGATACGCTGGTGGATACACGCACAACCACTCCGGCCGATGCCGTCACCCACCAGGCCTTACGCGACCAGATTTCCAGAGCCCTGGAGACCCTCAATGCCCGCGAACGTCAGGTCATCGAGCTTCGTTATGGCCTGCAAGACGGACATTGCCATACACTGGAAGAACTCAGCTTACTCTTCAAACTGACCCGCGAACGCATCCGTCAGATTGAGGTGAAAGCGCTCCGCACGCTGCGCAATCCTATTCAAGTTCATCTCTTGCGCGATTTTGCTTAAAAGATGACGACTCTCCATTGCTAAAGGCAAAGGTACATATACAGGCAGGTTGGTTGATGCCCCATAGTTTGAAGGGTATCAACCAACCTGCCCATTTTTCAGTGTTGCACCACTTCGGCCTCCCTCTCTGGAAGAAGCCGATACATCGCTCCTCTCAGAGCGAGCGTTTCAAGGGTCTAACGTAACGGCTACGCTCCCGATTTCAAGTGCAGCTCATCGTTATATGACCAGCTATCCATATCGGGCGGTTCAATCCCCTGCTGCGTCAGCAGAGTGGAAATTTGCGACCGATGATCGACGGCATGGCTGATGGCCTGAATTGCCACAATGACCGCTGGAGCCTCATAGGTTCCTTCGTCAAGATAGAAAATCTGACCCATGTCCCTCTGCTCGGAGATTGCGATCAGTTCATTCCCGGACAGTTCTGCTCGTCGGCGCAACTCATCGAAACCGACAAAGTTGCCGATCTTTTTCAGCGGGGGCTGCGGTGTTGTGCCAGTAAAAGAAAACGCATAGCCTTCTTCGGCGGCGAACAGGTGCATCAGGATCTCGCGCACGCTGCCAAATGTCCCTATTGTGGTAGCATCCAACTGTTCGTCAGTCAGGTCGGCACAGGCGTCGAGTAAACGCCGATTTGCCCAGAGGTTATATTTAAAAAAGTCGGGCAGTCCTGTGGTCATTGCAATCGTATCCTTCCATGATCCGTTTTTTATGAAGATTCTCCAAAGCGGAAAATAGCGCAAGATTCGAGGCGTTTTTTCTCCCCTTTGGAGTAAAATATTCTTCAGGTACTACGTATACATGGAAGTCGCAACTTACAAGCAGACTATCATCCACCAAGATTGGAGAAACCAATGAGCAAAGTCATGTTTGGCCTGTCGGTATCCCTGGATGGTTTTATCGCGGATAAAAACGACGACCCCTCGCTGGTGTTCGCCTGGTTCTCAAGCGCCTGGGAGCGCTTCTATGAAATCGCCGGCGATCCGATTAACGATCACGGTGTGGTCATTATGGGACATAAGGGCTTTGATCAGATCGACAACGAGCAGGGCTGGATCTTCCCCGATGGCACGGCTCCCGATTGGCCTGTGATTGTCCTGCAATCCCAGCCGCGAGCAGCCGTGAAAAAGGGCAAGACGCAATTTTACTTTGTCACCGATGGCATTGAAAGCGCGATTGCCAAAGCCAGAGAGCTCGCCGGCGACAAAGATATCGCCCTGCACGGTGCCAGCCCCGTCCAACAAGCCCTGAAGGCGGGTCTGCTCGACGAATTCCACATGAACATCGCAAACGTAATTCTGGGCGAGGGTGTTCGCCTCTTCGATCACCTCGGTGCCCAACCTATCCAATTGGAACGTATACGTATGCTTGAGACACCGGGCGCAACCCATCTTTCGTTCCGTGTTCTCAAATAAGACCGATTTCGGCCCACCAGCAGATTACAAACAAAATTTTTTGTGAACATCGTTCGCTCCGCCAGCCACAAATTATGCTGGCAATTCAACAACCGGCATGTGCCACAACTAGCTGCTGTGACACATGCCGGTCAATTGATCATCCCTACTGGTTTCGCATTATGTAAAGCTTGTCAGGTCCGCGACCTGCGTAGTTTTGTTCGCTGGACCCCCAGTTTCATTGATGACATGATTGATAGTCCCCACGCCGCCCAGTGAAACGCTAACCAGGTCGTGGAAGACGACCCCGGACGTGACAGGCACCTCAAAGGAATGGTCAGCGATCAGAGCGGTATCCACATTAAAGTAGCAGTAGCTGCCCACTCCCCAGGCTTGATGGGTGGTAACAGAGCTTCCCACCTTGTAGGCCGCCCATCCATCGCTGCTCCCGTTCATCCAGGAGGCCTGATTCGGGGGATCATAGGGCATTTCGTTCTGGAAGAAGTAGGTTTGCCCGCCGTTGCCGTTCCAGATGACCTGATACTGCTGATAATGCTCAACGAACAAGCCATAGGCCGTGACGTTATTCCCATTCACGATAAGGCCGTTGGTCGCGGTGTTGACG
>DASSXK010000355.1:0-7251 GCA_035703945.1 Ktedonobacteraceae bacterium
ATATATGCTGTAGGGGATGGAGCTGGTTTATCGCAAGGCATTGTCAGCGCAGCTACTAGTGGTTTAATTGCCGCGAGACACTTGTCGCAGATTTAGATAAGCATATATTACCTCAAATAAGGTATAAAGCCAATCGTAAACAGGATGTTTTCTTATCCCACAATGCTTTATACCTTTGGGGAAACCCACAACTGGATCACAAGGTTGTATTCACCATCTCCTGCCTTAGATTCGTTTTTGCCATATGCATATACTTGAGTATGGTTTCTTCCTTCTTGTGCCCCATCAGCTCTTGTAGGATGGTAATACTCATCTCCTTGTCGATCTTATATATGTGTAGCCTATGGCTATACGAAAATATTACTACATATAAAAGAGAACAGAAATTACTATAATTATTTTTAGTACCACCGATAGCCCTGCTATTGGAGATACCGTTCTACCTTATCGAGTAGATCGACCATCTCAAAGGGTTTGGAAAGGAAATCATCGGCACCACAGGCCCTGGCCAGTTTCTGCGTATCTCGATTGGCAGAACACAGAATTATCGGGATGTGCTTTGTCAGGGTTTGATTTTTCAGATGCTGGCAAATATTTGTCCCATTCATACCCGACATCCAGATATCGAGCAGGAGGAGATCAGGGAGATCGTCCTTCATATCCTGGACATCCTGGCCATCTTCGATGGCCATCACTTCATAGCCAGCATCCTCCAGCATAAATTGCATCGCTTCGAGGATGCCGGCATCATCCTCCGCGACCATCACTTTTTTCTTTGTCATCGTTCAACGGCTCCTCTATAGGCATATTTGTTTTGAATCTCATCTATTATTTATGCTGGGATTGGTAAACTGAAACAGAATTTTGAGCCTTTACCCTGCTCGCTTTCTACCCATATTTTACCATTTTGCCGCTTAATTATTTCAGCGGAGATATATAATCCAAGCCCGATACCTGAGATCGTATCATTACCACTGACACGATAATATCGCTCAAAAATCTGGTGTTGTCTCTCCTGAGGAATACCAACGCCAAAATCTTGAACGCAAAGCGTCACGCTTTCGTGATTTACGCTGGTTGTGACAATGACCTGCTCTGCATTTGGAGAGTATTTAATGGCATTGGTCAACATATTACTGATAACCTGCCCGATCCTGTCTCTATCGCCAAAGACAATCATGTGGGGATTTTCAGTTATGTTAATTGTGTGGTTATTGGTTGTACGTTGTGTTTCTTCAACGACCTCAGTGACCAGTTCATCGAAGGAAAAATAATCCTGGTTGAATTGGAGTTGACCACCTTCGATTTTCGTGACATCAAGCAAGTCGCTAATAAGACTGGTGAGCTTGTTAATCTGAGCATCCATTTTTCCAAGCAAGGCCGACGACCTTTCATCGCCTGCCCGTTCAAAGCGACTTTGTAAAACCTGCGTGAAGGCTTTAATACTGGTAACAGGTGTCTTTAGTTCATGGCTCACAATGCCCATGAATTCATCCTTCTGGCTCTCAAGCTGCTGGCGGGTGGTAATATCACGTGTAGAGCCAGCAACAAGCGTGACACGCTGATTACTATCAAAAATCGGGGTAAAAATATACTCGTAATACCCCTTATTTCCGGTAGGGTTGGTATACGAAGTCTCATCAGTCACGGTCTGCCCGGTACGCACAACCTGTTTAATCTGTGAATGCAATGTCGTTGCGAGCTCTTCAGGATAGGGCAATTGATGAAAATTTTTCCCAACAATCTGATCAAGGGTCAAGCCTAGCAGTTCAAGCAAGGGGCTATTGGCATACGTGAATCTTCCATCTACATCAAAAGTATAGACAAAATCTTGAAGGGCGGAGAGTGTTACATTGAAGGCCTGGGCTTGCTGTTCAATTTGTAGGGCAAGTTGCTCAGCATTTTTTCTGGCAACGACCTGGTCAGTCACATCATACCCATGTGCGATGATCCCAATGCGTTCATCCTGTGCATTTATAAGTGGCTCATAGACATAATTGAGGTATCGCTCTTCTAATGCTCCGCCTGCCTCTCGTTGTAAGCCAACGGACCTCTCTGTCCCGATAAATGGCTGTCCTGTAGTGTATACGGAGTCAAGCAATTCGAGCACGCCCTGATCAACCACCTCTGGCAGAGCTTCAGCGACAGGCTTACCAATAAGATCTCTCTGCCCAACAAGTTGAAAATAGGCTGTGTTTGCCATTTCAAAAACGTGCTGCTCCCCTTGCAGAATTGCCATAAAGGCCGGGCCACGCTCAAAAATATTGACGAGCTTCTGCTTCTCAGCCTTCAACTCTTGTATAAGCGTTTCCCGCTCTTCTTGAAAGCGCTTTTTGTCAGTTGAGTCATAGATAATATGGGTAAATCCTCGAATGTTGTTCTCTTTGTCCTTTAGCAGGAAGATAGAGCTTCCGCCCAGAAAGGTTGTCCCATTTTTGCGCCTATACCATTTTTCGCCTTTGACGCTGCCACGCTCGATAGCCGCCTGGAGATCCTCTGCGAGTTGCTGTTCATTTTGAGTCTCTGAGGGAAAAAGGATGGCAACGTTTTGGGCAAGCATTTCTATTCCAGAATAGCCATACACCCTTGCTGCGCCGACGCCCCAGGAATTTATATTGTTACCTCGATCGGTAGTAAATATAGCCCTGTCTTCGATCGAATCTACAATCTGCTTAAAATAGATATCGTCAACACTACTCTGCTCAAGTTGTTGCCTTAGATCTTTATTTACTTGAAAAGAATGAGTTATTTCTGTCGTTTCTTGGTTTGTTCTTTGTAGCGAGCCATCCTGAACCATAACTGAGAAGTTCTCCTCGATTCATCGCCTTATAAATTATGCGGTCTAACGTTTGTAGCATTTCTAGCTGCGCTCCGGCAACGTATGACATTCATTCTGGCTGCTGCTGCTTTTCCGTTCTTGCCTTCTATCAAAAGAAGCGACTCAAGGCTGTCATGTACGTTTTGTTTGGATTGCATCAGAACTCAATTTCATGAAGCGTAAGTCCTGGCAAGGGCTTCTTAGCATTCCCTATCCCTATTGAAAGAATGGCTCCATTTTATATCCACTATAGTAATGCCAAAGATAAAATGTCAAGTAGAGGAAAAAGGTCAGGACAAATTTTCGCATCAGTTCAAATTACTCAGCGGCGCCGTCTGTTCCGGTTCCTCTGAGGCAGGCCGATTCTGCTTGCGACCCTCTGGCAACTGTGCAACATCTAAGGGGTACGGCATTCACCAGAATATGCTTTACTTTTTGGGGGGAATAGCTCATTTCCAATTCTGCGGCCCGTGCAGCTTCACATTTGGAAGAGCTGATCGAAGATGATTTTAGTCTTGTTGAACGCGAACTGAATGGCTTGCTAGCTCTTACAAGACATGCCGCAACGACGCTCTCGCGCCTCCTGAATGCGCTTGAGAAGCAGGTAGCATTGGAAAGCTTGAGCCTGGATCGTTTCTGGCACAGTTCCTCCTGGCTTCTCAGGCGCGTTCAGTCAACGAAGTGCATGGTTAAGTTATATCTTGTCCTCGATCACTTACAAGACTCTCCGGCCGAGGACAGGACACAAATTTTATCGGTTTTCGGTGCGGTGGAACTGTTCCGCAAAGGTCGTGCCTATCTTCTTACCAAGCGTCGCGTGGAAGCCCTCGATCCATTTGCGTACCTCAGCAAAGCTTTCATCGCCGAGCTGACTCTTATGAGCACGCAGCGCCTCCCATTTGAGCTCGATCGTGTCTGAAATATCGCTATAGTAGTTGGGATTGGGTCCGCCACCCATGATATAAATCTCTTTGACTTTATGGGGCATCAGACCCTCTTCCCTGACAAGCTCTGGAAAATCCCAGGGATTCTGGGAGGCCGGATAAGCTGCGGCCAGGGCAGACTCACCTGCCGCCAGATGATCGGGATGAGAGGCCCCAAGGCTCAAGGCTGGCTCCCAGGAGCGCACCGGCGACTGACAGACGACGCGGGTCGGCTTATAGGTACGATACAGTCTCACCAGCTCCTTACGCAACTGGAGATCGGGACGAAGCTCACCGTCGCGATGTCCCAGGAAAAGCACGTCTTTGACACCCAGGACGGCACAGGCGTTGCGCTGCTCCTGCATACGTGTCTCAACAACTTTTACGCGAGCCTCTTCACTCACATCAGTTGCATCATCGAGTCCACCGCTACTGTTATCGGTGCACAGGACATAATAAACCTCCCAGCCCTCCTTGACCCAGCGAGCAACGGTTCCCGCGCATCCAAATTCGGCGTCATCGGCATGCGCTATAACGACTATCGCAACTTTTTGCTGTTCTTGTTCGCTCACTTCTATACCTCTTCTTATACAAAAAATTCAATACCAATGGAAACTGCTACCAACCTGCTTAAATTGAGTAATTCAATAGCTATTCGCTTGTTTATCATATCATGCGGAGAGGCTAAATATCTCTTCTATCTTGCTCTTTTATGAACCCTTCTCACCTCTGGACATTTCGCCTTGAATGTGTAGGAGGATTGCTGGATTCATCCCAAAAGAGGATACGTGTGGGAGTCAGGCGAATAAGCGCGGAGCCTGTGATGGTTCTTAAAGGTTGTCCGGCCTCGGGAAGCACCTGGGCGTGCCCGCGTATCTCCAGGCTACTCATTTTCCCTGGAGGCAGGATATCATCCACCAGTAGCGAGGCCAAACCAGTATGGATGATATTACGAAACAACTCTAAATCATAGCCGTCGATATCAACTGTATCAAGTTCAGCATTATAGCGAAAAATAACCGCTGTATTCTGCGGCTCCCCCCGCTCGTTAACGGTTGCCAGTCTCCCCATTTGCTGCGAACATAAATAGGCCAGCTCTGCGCGTGTGAACTTGCTCATGAAGTACCTCTTCGCTCATAGATGTGTGCAACTCAGACAGATATTCCCTGTCTTCTTGCATAAATAAGCATATCACCTGCACGGAAAAAGAGCTCTGCATTTCAAAATAAAATACCTCTTCTAAATGAGATGACGGGAGAAGCGCCCGCACATCAAATTTTAAATAATTATGTCAAGCAAACAACTCACCCGAATGGGGGAGAAAAATTCACCCAGGCAGGTGTTTGCAAACGCTTTCCAGAGCCATATACTATGTCTGTGAGCAATTAAAGCGCATCAATCGACTTACTCTATAAAAAGACACTTGGAAACCTGTTAGCTACCCCTGTCGTCCAGCCACATTCATCAGATTGAAAGAAGCACTTATTATGGCAGTACGATATGCAAAAGCGGTTTCAATAGAGCACTATACCGCATTACAACTCTTGCTGTGCCACGCACTTATTTTGACGTTGGCACTGCTCTCAGGTGCTCCCGCCTTGCCGCTCTTTGGCGCTTGCTTGCTCAGTTTTTTGCTGTTACTGAATATTCCCTATAACTTGCGCCAGCTTGAAAATAAACTTGACTGTCTCGCGCAGGCTGTACCAGTAGAGCCTGCTTCACACCATCTGACCTGGCCCTTTACACCTCTCCATGAACGGATTGATGCGCTTGCGCAACAGATGGGCCAGCAGGGTCAAATGATACAGAGCAACCTCGTCTATCGTGAGCAGCTCTTTCAGCAGGTGGGGCAAACAGCAGCCCAGGAAGAACGAAACCGCCTGGCCCGAGATCTGCACGATTCGATCAAGCAGCAAATCTTCAGCATCACCGTCAGTGCGGCCGCAATCAAGGCTCGCTGGGAACATGATCGAGACAGTATCCGCAAGATTGTCGATGACATCGAGCGGGTTGCGCTGGAAGCCCAGGTTGAGATGCAGGCCCTTCTCCAACAGCTCCGTCCGGTTGCGCTGGAGAATATCGGATTAGTCGAATCCCTGCGGATGCAGTGCCAGGCGCTGGGCTATCGAACAGGAGCGGCGGTCACAGCGGAGCTGAGTGATCTGCCCGGCGAGGAGCTTTTGCCAGCGGGCACGCCGGAGATGATCTTCAGAATCGTGCAAGAGGGCTTCTCTAATATTGCACGTCATGCCCGTGCCTCCAACGTCTGGCTCAGTTTAAGAAAACAACGCGATGTCTTGCTGCTAGAGATTGGAGATGACGGTCAAGGGTTCGATCTCACACAAGAGTACAAGCCAGCGATTGGAGGAATGGGCCTATCCAATGTAGAGGAGCGTATTCGGACGCTGGGAGGATCAATCACCCTCTGGAGCCAGATTGGTAAAGGAACAACCCTGCATCTTTGTATCCCACTTATACGGCTCCAGGCCGAGGAACAAAAACAGCCAGAACGCGCCCAATCCGTGGTATCCAGGAGATTACCAGGCCTTCTGACGAGCGGAAGATTGGCAATCCAGATCGCAGCGGTCTTTATTTTACTCTACATCCCCTCGGAAATAGCGGCATGGGTCGTCGGAAGTTGCACGCTAGTTGCGTTGATCCATCTGCCCTGGGTCAGGAGATATAAGCAAGAGCCTCAATCGGAATACTACGGGTTTCTTTCGAGCACCTTACTACTCTGCGCGCTCTGGCTCGGGTATCTCATACCGCTATCTGATCTCGCACCTTTCGCCTGGATGCTGCAAAATCTCTGGCTGACGGTAAGTATTTCAGGGATTTTTTCTGTCGGCTTCCTTATAAGCGCCTGGCGCTTCATACAAGCAACCGAAAGCGAATATATGACCCACGCATCCGAGATAGCAGAAAAACTCAGGCAGCAACGCCAACGTCTTGCGGTCGATTGGCTGGTCTGGATTGCTGGAGCCGCGCTGACACTCTTGCTGCCGGGAATTTTTCCGGACATTTTACGTGATCCTGTCATCCATGCGATGGGGATTGTGCTCCTTTCTTGCTGGGGGATTGCACTCTTGCTGCAATCGTGGCGACTGCTCCACTGGCAACGGGCGGAACATCAAGCCGGGCGTTACTCGCAGCAGCCACAGAAAGGAGAACAGGTTTGACAGAGCAAATTCGAATTGTACTGGTCGATGACCATCACGTTGTCCGCCAGGGGCTACGGACCTACCTGGAATCCTTTCCAGATCTGGAAGTCATCGGTGAAGCGGCCAGCGGTGAAGAAGTTCTGCGCCAGATCGAAGCCTGGCTACCAGATGTGCTGGTGATGGATCTATTGATGCCCGGTGGAATCGACGGCATTGAGGCGATCCGGCGTGTGTGTCAGCTTACGCCGCAGGTCAAAAGCATTGCGCTCACCAGTTACACCGACGATGCTCGCGTGATAGCGGCCCTGCGGGCCGGTGCAATCGGATATGTGCGTAAAGATGCAGCCCC
>DASSXK010000411.1:0-2638 GCA_035703945.1 Ktedonobacteraceae bacterium
ATTAAAACTATTCAGAGTCGTCGCAACACACAATTATTCTACAAAATGGAATTGTATCCTAAAGAATATTCTTTGCTTCAATCTGTTCCCGTTCCTGTTTGATAGTCTCGGGATTATAGTGTAGCTGTCAGTCAGAAGGGGGTATTTTAATGAAACTACAAAGCTGGTTAAAGCTTGTGGGCTTCTCACTAGGAGCCTTTGCCTCCGCGAAAGCGGTATCAAGCTTTTTACCAGAGCGATTCCCCTCCCTTGATAGGCCCGTTTCCCAGATTATTTCGCAGCCCATCGTGGCGGAACGTTCCAAGTGGCCCGAAATTGATGTCAGTTTTCTACGCTGTGGGACCATCCAGGTGCCAGAGGCTATCGCTATCCGTGGTGGCTCCCTGCTGAAAACCCGCACCAATACGTTGGGAGTGGTCTTAATTCGCCATCCCCGAGGAACTTTTCTCTATGATACGGGTTTGAGCACGATGGTGAATCGCTATCTTCCCGATACTCCCTTCCTTTTTCGCCATACCCTGGCCGCATTCGATTTTGAGCAGTCTCTCCAGAGTCATTTGCGGTTTCGGGGTCTACAGCCTCGCGATCTGGATTTTGCCTTGATCTCCCATTTACACTGGGATCATGTGGGTGGAGTGCCCGATCTTCCTGGCGTGAAACTCCTGGTCAATCAGGTTGAATATGCCGCCTGGCAGGCCAGAAGCGGCTCGTTGAAGAATACGTTTGAGCTGATAGAGAATCTACTGGACGATAATCCAATCGAGCAGTTTCGTTGCGAGGGACCCAATTACGAAGGGTTTCGTTCGAGTTATGATCTGTTCGGGGATGGCTCGGTGGTGCTTGTGCCTCTTCCTGGCCATACCCCCGGCAACACAGGGATGTTTATTAATCGATCCAATGGTTCACGTCTATTTTTGTTAGGAGATGCTGTCTGGTGTTCCCAGAACTATCAGTATCCGGCAACGATGCATCCCCTTATCTGGCGAGAGGTCACGAGTGATGATGCGACTGCGCGTCAAACCTTGCTGGATCTTCATCATTTTGCCTTGCGGCATCCCGAAATTTCCATGATCGCAATGCACGATGCTGAGGTGCAGGATCGTTGGATGGTTGTTGAGAATAGTGACGTGCGTAGCCTGTTGCCCGGTAAAAGCCGCTGACGCTTCGTGCGTATAACTGTCTTTCTCTGGACAATGTAGTGAGAAGAACTGAGATAAACTGGATACAATCGTATGGATATAAGCGATTCGATGAGCCAAAGCAAGCAGGGGCGGCCCGTATTAAAGCGTTTTGCTCAGCAGGCGCAGATCAATGCACTCTATAAGAAACAGCTTCCCTGGTGGCGGCGTCCCATTTTTGGCTACCTGGGAGCTTTCCCTTTGACTGCGCTGGCCTGGTCTATTGTGATGCTTTCAAAATATTTGGGGGGGAAATTTTATTTCCCCAGTGCCTTTCTGCTCCTGGCTGTGCTCTTCTCGGCAATGATCTGGGGGATCGGTCCGGCGCTGGTCTCAGTGCTGCTTTGTACGGCTGTACTCGATTATTTTTATATGCCGCCGATTGGCTCCTTGAGCTTGACTGGCAAGGCCGAATGGGCGCAGATTCTTCCCTTTATTGTGTCGGGACTGATTATCACAATTATTACCGGCCAGCGGGAATTTGCGCGTCAGAATGCTTTGCTGGCTGAGCAAGAAGCAAAGATGCGGAGTGTTGAACTGTCCAGTGTCAATGCTCGCCTGGAAACGGTCAATAAGGAACTGGCCCATACCAACGAGTTAAAAGATCAATTCTTATCAATGGCTTCTCACGAGCTGAAGACGCCGATTACCACCATTCGAGGACAGGCCCAGATTATGCTGCGTCGTCTCTCGCGAGTGCCAGACCTGCCTGATGATATTGCGGTGGTGCGCGATTCGCTTGTACGCATCGATCAGCAGACCTATCGCTTGAATTCACTTGTGGATGATCTCCTGGATCTGACACGTATTCGTTCAGGCAGGCTGGCATTTCATAAGAGCCAGATCGACCTGAGCCAGATCTGCCGCGAGGTGATTGATGAGCAAAAGATCTTGCTTGATCGTGAGGTTGAATTTAGGGCTCCTCTATTGCCGGTGAAGGTCTGTGCCGATGCTGACCGTTTGAATCAGGTTATGGTGAATCTGGTGAACAATGCCCTTAAATATTCGGCTGAAAATACACCGGTCAAGGTAGCTGTTGAGCAGGAAGATCATAAGGCGCTGGTCCGCGTTCATAATTTTGGCCCGGTTATTCCTGCCGATCAACGTTCCCTGATTTTTGAGATGTTTTATCGTACTCCTGATGCGGCTCTTTCGGCCAAAAAAGGTTCTGGTCTGGGCCTGGCGATCTCAAAAGAAATTATCCTTGGTCACGATGGACAAATCTGGTGCGATTCCAGTGCCTCAGAAGGCACGACTTTTACTATTTCGCTCCCTCGATAAGAGTAGGTGCTTTCTAATATAGTTCAACCGGTTGAGTGATTGTGGATGCTCGTTGTGCAAGCTGGGTCAAGGTTAAAAAGATATAGAGTCATAACAGAAAAACACCTGATTGGTTAACCAATCAGGTGTTTTTCTGTTATGACTCTATATCTTTTTAACCTTGACCCAGCTTGCACAAC
>DASSXK010000417.1:0-3932 GCA_035703945.1 Ktedonobacteraceae bacterium
AATGGCCGTGACGCTTGGACGCCTGCGTCCTTGCCCTCTGCTGGGGTATAAATTTGTGGCCCTGGCCCACAATACCATTCGTGGGGCAGCAGGAGGCTCAATGTTGAATGCTGAGTTATGTGTCAGTCAGGGTTTGATTTAGAAGCTACACATCATTAAAGAGAAAGAACGTTAAGGAAAGCCAGGGTTAAGCCCGAATTTTCCTCAACGTTCTTTTTTTGTTATTCAAATCATGTTACGATTTAGTAGCAGCTATAAGCGCAGGAAGCAGTTTTTCGGCATTGGGGGTTCCCCAACCGGTAACGGCATCCCAGCCGGTGGTGGCCTTGAAACCTTTTACAGTTGCCGTTGAATTGTCACCAACTGTAATATCGTGAAAGTAGCTTGCATATTCTGGTGACTCTCCAAGCTTGTAGAGGGCTGGATTAATGAAGCCCAGGGGATGGCCCGCCATCTGGTTGGCAATCGCGATCATTCCAGCCCAGAGTGGGGCGCTGGCACTTGTGCCGCCCGCCGTGGTCCATAGGCCGTGGACATAAAATGCCATCCCTGATTGTGGATCGGCGTTGGCCGAAACATCGGGCAGTCCACGTGCCCCCTGTAACAGGGATTGGACGCTGGAGGGAAGTTTTGCCTGGTAATCAGGTTGTTTAAAGAATGTACTGACGCCACCGCCTGAATGTGGCCAGGCTGTTTCTGGTAGGTTGCTGCTTGTACCTGGTTCGGTTGTTCCTCCGATAGACGTAACCCAGGGGTCCGAGGCAGGATAATTTACGGTGCGAGAGGTTGTCAGCTTTGTGGCTTTCAGGTCAGAAAAATCGACAGTTCCGTTATCACCGGAGCTGGAAAGCACTGTAATTCCTTGCTGGGTAGCGGCCTGCTGATAAAATTTGGTATAGGTATTTACCAGCGCATGACCTTCTGGGGTATTCAGAGTGTATTCGGAGGCTGCGTAGCTCTGGGAAAAGATATTTCCCAGATGATTGGAAATAGCATATTGCTCAAGTTTCAAAAACTCGGGAAAGCCGATTGTGCCTTCGGTTTCGGAAACGGGACTGGTTAAAACGACAATTTTGGCGTCTGGTGCAATTGCGTGCATGATTTGAACGTCAAGTGTTGTTTCGCCGACCCAACCTAGCATATCCGTGTTTTGTGGATTAAATGGTACAGTACCAATGGGGGCGCGTATATCGATTTTAATTGGTGGTAGGCCAAACTGGCGATCAAAGACATCCATATCCTGCTGAAGGGTTGGACTCCCAAAGGAGACAATATCTACGATGGATTGGCCTTTACCCGTGAAGCCTTTCTGTAGCAAAGGCTCTAACCCATAGGCCAGGCGTTGCGTATAAGGAGTATGGCAATCAGCAAGTGGAGCAATTTGTGTTGGACATTTTGTAATCGCTGGTGAGTTAGAGGTTGTGTCATTGGTCGCTACCGCTGTTGCCCTGGTCGTATTTGAAGTCGGCGAAGATGAGCCGCAGGCTGTCAGCAGAACCAAGAGCGCGACGAACAGGAATACAAATATACGAGGCCTGGTGAGCATCAGTACAGTTCTCCCATGTAAGTGGTATCTAAAGATCAACATTCTTTCTTAAGTAAGCACGTTGAAGTACATTGTACTATACGTAATTTATACGTGTATAATCCCATCTTAGACTGCATTTGATTATTGTAGATCAATATTTAAGCTTGTGGTCCGGGGCTTCTGGCCTATCGGGTTGTAAAGTGACAGACAGATAGGGGGATTTTTGTGAAGGAACCGCAAAACGAGCTCTCAAGTTTTGATGCTTCGGTGATTATCTCTGATCATACACTCTTGCAAAAAATTGGGGATGCTGCTCTGCTTGGCTCGCATTTTTTGTTTCTAACTCCCGATTGGTATCGTCGTACAGGTTTGTTGGACCTGATTGCTCCCCGGGTGGACCCCTCACTCCAGGAACCGATTATTATGTTTCGTGGCAAGCGTTGGATTCATCTGGCCGGGATGCAGATCGCGCCTTCTACCTTGCCGGACCTGCCTCTGGTTTCGCTGAGCTGCGATAAGCAATTGTATCGGTCGCATCATGATACTATACGTTTGTTGATTGTGGCACCTCATGCTCCTGGAACGCGGCAGAGTCTACAGCTTTTTTTCAATGACTCTCACTATGCCGATTATACCGTTGATCTGGATCGTCATGGTATGGCATTGTGGCCAATTCAAGACCTGCCAGAGGGGATGTATAAGGCTCGCATCGATGGTGTTGAAATGGACGATTGCCTTTTTGAGGTCGCGGAATATCGTCTGGCACCGTTAAATGTAGAGCTGGTTTCCCAGGAATTGCAGGGCGATAGTCTGCACTTTGAACTGACTGTGACGACCTTTCAACAGCCTTATACTGCTCAGATTGAGGTTGAATTGCAGGAACGTGGGCAGCGGATCGGTTCGCGCTTCAAACTTGGCTGTGATCGTGAGGGCCGTTGTCAGGGTAGCGTAAAACTGGATGGCGAGGGACCCTATGCGCTCAATATATATGCCAAAGATCGCACCGCAACGGTAGCCCTCAAAGCATCCGAAAAGCCACGTCGCGAAACGCTGACTATCAGCGAACTGGGTTCGATTCAGGTGTTGAGCTTGCTTCCATTGCCTCGTGCTGAGACTGCACGTGGAATGTATGTAGGAAAAGGTGGGCAGAATACGGCACCGTTTCAGGTCCAGAAGCTCATCGGCCATGAAGTTGTGATAACTCCTCGTGTGCCGGTCGATGCGCTTTCACTGGTGGTGGTTGATCCCCAACACGAGAAGATAACTGAGACTACCTATAATCATATCAAAGCCAACGAGCCCTTGCATATCCAGACGAGCGGTCCCTATGCCCTGGTTTTCCTGGGGGCAATCCTTGATGATCGCTGCTGGGAGGGTTGGTGCGCCGTAATTAATCCCTCTTTGCTCCAACTTGAGTGCCAGGTTCCCGCTGAAACGCGGCCCGGCACTCCGATCAAGCTTGGTCTGAAAACCAACGTGACGGATCGTCCGATAGCGGTCCAGTTAATCGTCAAGGATCAGCGTGTGGTTGCTCCAACCGATCCTCAAGTGGAGCTTGCCGCACGCATTAAAGGGAGCCTGGAAAAGTGGGCTCAGCAGAGCTATACCGGTTATGTCGAGCGCCAGGTCTCCAATGTCATTCGTCCACTTCCACCCAGAATGCAAGCGTTTAGTGCAGGCACGCGTTTTTTGAGAGCGACCGCCAGTTCCTCATCTTCTGAAGAACGCGAGCGAGGAGTAATGTACTCAATGGGCATGGGTACCCAGCAACCAGCGGGTTTAGTGCCAGAGGCTCCTATGATGTCGGGAGCATTATTACCCTCGCCACTTGAGCTTCCGCGTGTGCGTATGCAGTTTCCCGAAGTTGTCTTTAATCAATTGATCGAGGTAGAAGGAACAGCCGAGGTTGAGGTTAAACCTGGCGAAGGGTTGGGTCGCTATACTGTGGAAGCCTTTGCATTGGATCGTGAAAACTTTGATTGGCAGCGCATAGAAGCCTCTTTCGAGGTCACACAACCCCTCGCGGGCGAGTTGACGGTTGCTCCTTTTGTTTTGCCGGGCGATGCTGTGCTCGGTCGGTTGGATATTCTGTCAACCCGGGGAGAGGCGACGGCTGAAGTCCAGGTGAACGGGCAATCCGTACCACTATGGTTTGAGGATGGCAGAAGGGTTGAGCCAGGGCAGAGCCTGTCCTGGCTCAACACCTCTGCCATCCTCAAACCATAGTGGTACGGATTGCCCGTTCACCTGGACTTCAGCCGTCGCCTCTCCCCGAGTTGACAGAATATCCAATCGACCAGACACAGCATCGCCCGGCAAGACAAAAGGAGCAACCGTCAACTCGCCCGCGAGGGGTTGTGTGACCTCGAAAGAGGCTTCTATGCGCTGCCAATCAAAGTTTTCA
>DASSXK010000425.1:0-2548 GCA_035703945.1 Ktedonobacteraceae bacterium
GAGCGCCCGGATGATTTTGATCCCCTGGGCTATGTGGCGCGTTCGCTCGCGATGATGCCCTCCACCTGGTTGATTGAGATTGTCCTGGATGCGCCTCTGGAGGAGTTGCAGCAGCAACTGCCCCAGACCCTGGCAACACTCGAATTGATTGAAGAGGGTGTGCTGCTTCGTTGCTGGGCAGGCAGCCTGGAGTGGTTTGCCCTGATCTTGCTGGGTCTGAATTATCCAATGAAGATTCGACAGCCAGCGGAGCTGAGTGATGTCTTACGCGACCTCGCAAAGAGAAGCCACGCAATCGCGGACTCTTCTGAAAATACTGTTGAGGCCAGTCGCAGGATTGAAGCCCACTAAGCTATACCTTCGGCTTGCTTTTGTCAGGACATGCAGAAGGCTCCGGGAACTTCCCAGAGCCTTCTTGCTTGTTTGCTTGCGTGTGAAGGATAGTTGTCTATCTTTGGTTAATTCAGTGTCTCGATCAGTTCGCGCAAGAAGAGTTCGGCGTCGGTGATCAGACCGGCGGCCTGGAAACTGCCTCTATCCGCGAGCTTGGTGACGACCGAGGGGTTCATATCGACAACCACCGTCCGTACTGAGGAGGGGAGCAGGTTGCCAGTGGCAATCGCGTGCAGCATCGAAGCGACCATCACGGCCATCTCGACCCCTTCAAGCGCCTCACGCATTTTGTTTTGTGCCTCTGGCATGCTGCTGATGACGCCCGGCATCGGACCATCGTCGCGAATCGAGCCTGCCAGCACCATAGGCACATTATGTTTGATTGCTTCATAGGTGAGGCCACTTTTCAGCAGACCAACCTCAATCGCGTTCTCAAGCGTGCCAACGCCTCGAATAGCATTGATTGCGCGGAGGTGGTTGCGGTGTCCGCCTTCAACCTGCTCGCCCGTTTCGATGTTCACACCGAGCGATGTACCAAAGAGGGCTGATTCGACATCGTGCGTCACAATGGCGTTACCGCCGAAAATCACATGGATATAGTTGCGGCGAATCAGCTCAGCTATATAACGGCCTGCTCCTGTATGGATGACCGCAGGTCCCAGTACAAACAGAACCTTGCCGCCGCGATTGCGCACTTCCTTCATCTGACGGGCGATTTCGTGGATCACCAGCACTTTTACTTTTTCTGAAGAGTTGTCGCTCTGCATAAAAGCAAAGGACTCGCGTTCGCGTGCTCGCTCGAATGGTTGAATCTTGATGCCCTCGTGTCCAATCACGACCTCTTCGCCAAGCTTGACCTCGTGCATTGGTTTGCAATAGGCTCGCATGTTCTGAGAATCGATTACAACCGCGACATCCATCTCAATATGTTCAACCGTTACCCATTGACCCTTGATACGTACTTGCGTCGGTAGATTGGTTGTCGAGTAGAACTGGGCAGGCAGGACGCCCTCCTGCTCAATCCTTGCCGTCTGAGCATCGGTCCCGTGGACGATTTCTGCGCCAAGTTGTTGCAGTTCGGTCAGGATCTGATCTAACTTCTCTTCATCGTCCGCCTCGACCTTTAGGCGGATATAGCTCTGTTCGGTCTTAACTTTCCCGATGCGGAACTCCTCGACATTAAAATTGCCGCCACGATCCATGATTGTATCCCATGCCCGTGGAAGCGCCCAGGAGTCAATAATATGCCCTGTGAGTTCGATAACTTCGCTTGCCATAAATACTAGCTCTTCTTTCTACTTCATGCTTTAATATGTGCCCGTCCTACCGGGCAGATTGGTTGAAAAGCGCAGACCTTGCACTTGGCCGCCTTTTGTTTGGCGAGGGCAGGTGGTTGTCGGTTGTTGCACTTTTCCATTTCGCCTAGCAAGCGGATGACTTTCTTACGCAGGGCTGTGGTATATTCGACCGTAAACTCGCGGTCAGCGTACCGTAAAAGCCCGTGAGTAGGCGCTTGCTCAAAATAATCTTCAAGAATCAGACAGTATGCGCCAATCTGGACAATATGGTTACTGAATGGAGCCGTCACATCCTGAACGTTGAGCTTTAATTCGACCGGAAGCGGCCGACCATCAGGCAATTGAACAACATAATCGGGTTTACCAATCAAGGGATATGTGCTTGAAGTCAGGGGTTCACCCTGACCATCGGCATCTTCGTAGACAAGATCGCCTTCGGGGAGTCCGAGCGCACGCTTATGTTCAGCGGCCAGACGCCGACGTTGATAACGCTGGTCGTTAAAAATCAAGAGGGCGAGGATGACTGCTATTAACAGCAACAAGAGTCCAATTGAGAGCAGAATGCCGTTCAGCATACTGAAAAACCTTATTCCTTGCGCATTTCCAGGGGCTTAATCCTGAAAAGACACTTCGCAACGGCGCTCACGCGCCTGAACGCTTGAGAAGCAGGCAAATTTGGAAGCGCCCAACTTAAGCGGTGTTGGTGCTCATTATGTCGGCTTTTCAAGCACGTTCAGTCAGCGAATTGAGCGGCTTAGCGTATAAAAAAAGCTGAGCTGATCAAGATGATAGCGGCCACGACAAAGACGATGGTTGTAATGAGAATGAGCTGGACTGATCTGGATCGGTTCAGCCCT
>DASSXK010000489.1:0-8514 GCA_035703945.1 Ktedonobacteraceae bacterium
GGAAACGCTAGCTCCTGCCAGCCATATGCGGCAAGGAACTGAAGCAGGTTGATAAATTCAAAGACAGGACACAATTATGAGCGCAAAGATCTCTTTAGAGGATAAATTCAAGGAGACAGGCGGCAAACGTCCTTATGTAGAACGTCTCTTTGGACGCATCGCACGCGTCTATGACCCGATGAATCGCTTGATGAGCTTTGGGCTGGATCAACGCTGGCGTAAATTCGCGGCCCGCCAACTCGCACTGGCAACAGGCGATACGGGTCTGGACCTGGGGGCAGGCACAGGTGATCTCTCAATCGAGGTGATCCGTCAGGCCGGACCAGGCACCCATATGATTGGGATGGATATCACTGAAGCAATGCTTGCGCAAGGAAGAATCAAGCTTCAGAAAAAAGGTCTGCAAGGCAGCATTGATCTGCGCCAGGGCGATGCGGAACACATCGACCTGCCAGATAACAGCGTCGATGGATGCTGCTCGGCCTTTACTGTCCGCAACCTGACCGATATCCGGCAGGGTTTTCGTGAAATGTTACGCGTCGTGCGACCAGGAGGACGCGTGGTCTGTCTGGAGATCAGCCACCCACCCGGAAAAATCTTCGGGGGACTGTTCAATTTCTACTTTTATCGGTTGGCACCCCTCTTCGGCACGATTATCGGCAAGGCCTTTGAGGAATATAACTATCTTCCCCATTCGCTAACAACCTTTCCGGGCGCGGATGAACTGAAAAAGCTCATGGAAGAGGTTGGCTGGACTGACGTTCGCTACCATCGACTGAGCGGCGGCGTGGTCGCAGTTCATGTTGGTACGAAAAAGTAGCCCCACCGCTCACCTATCAGCAATAAGGCGAATTAACCCAAACAAAGAAAGAGAGGGCGCTCCGAGATCTTCGGAAGCGCCCTCTCTTTCTCTGTCTCTGAGAAAAGTTGGCTTAACTAAACATACGAGCAACGATTGCCAGGACACCGACACCAACAAGCAGGCTGGAAAACCAGAGCGTAGAGACAAAGAGGTCATTTTGCTCGGGCAGCGGAGTCAGTTCTTCAGGGCGCGGCAACAGAGGTGAATAATCCTCTTCTTCATCCACGACGGCTTCGCTTCTTAAGATGGGAAGGGCATCGGCAATATGGTCTGGGATTCCGCTCATGGAGGCTGGATTGAAAGGCGCGGATGAACCAAGCGGTCCAGAATTTTGAGCCATGCCCTGATCACTCAAGACGGTAAGTGTACTATTTACAGAGCGAATTGCCAGCAGATCCTGACGCAATTCGGACGGACGCTGATAGCGCTGGGCCGCAACAGGGCGCAGACCACGGGTCAAAATCGCATCAAATTCGGGCGAAAGCACAATGTTGATACTGCGAGCAGATGTGATCGCACCATTTCCATTGCTGCGCGATGGAACCGTGCCGGTCACAATATAATACGTTGAAGCAAGCAGGCTATACAGATCTGAACGTCCATCGATCAGGCCGCGCGAAAATTCGGGCAGTGTATAGGGAGACAGTTTTGCGCGATCAATTCCGCTGATAAACTGCGTCGCCCCACCCGCGAGAATAATTGAGAAATTCGTTAATAAATAATGATTGTTCGCGGCATTCACACTGATCATATCGGGGCTGATCATACCATGTACCAATGGGGGGGATTGCTGGCTTAAAAGATCCAGCACTTCTGCCATTTGCAAGCACCATTCAACGGCCTCTTGCTCTGTCAGGGGGCGACCCAGGCGCTGGGCACGCATCCGAAGTGATTCGCCTTCGATATGTTCGAAGACAAAGAAGGTACGACCTTGCTCGTTAAAGGCATCCCAAAGGGCCGCTATATGCGGATGACGACCCACGGATGAAAGCGCCATGGTTGCAGTACGCAACAACGACTGCTGCACAACCGGTGTAATATCAGGCAGCATGACTTCACAGATCAGCACCCTGCTATTCGGATGCTGAGAGTCATGACCCAGCCAATGGGCTTCGTAAACGCCATTCAGCCAATCCTGCTGACCTTGCTTCTCATGCAAGCGATAGCGTCCATTCCGCAACATGCCGTCTGGGTTCAGCGGAGGCTGCTTTGTCGCGGTAATCGGTGAAACCTGTTGATTCGTTGCACTGAGGCGCTGCATACTGCCTGTCGGCTGCGAGTTATTCTGAGGACGCTGACCAACAGTTCGGGGCAATGCGCCACTTTGGCCGGAGGGGAGATTTGGATTTGGACGGCTCAATGTATCCGCCACTCCACCCTGCGATTTCGGGGGTCTGTTTTTAGCGGTCCAGGCATCCAGGTCGATTTTAGCCTGACCTCCTGTGGGTTGACGAGAAATGTTATTGCCCTGCCCCGATTGATTTACTTGCTCGTTCTCACCAGGAAAGGGAGTGGAGCTCGTTGTAAAAAAGGGCTTACGGTCCGGATAGCTCCCCATCGGATTCGATCTAGGAGCAGGCGCAGGCATCGGTCGAGCGGCCGAGGGAATCGGCGAGGCCGGCGGCATTATGGGATCTAAATAAGTACTACTGCTCCCTCGCTGCTTGGTTGACCGGAGAGGAGATTGCGGAACAGCACGCATCTGTTGATTCGGCGTTGACGGCGACTCAGCACTGTTATTACGCCTTCTGGGCTCTGGCCTCGGCTCCGCTGGGGCGTTGGCCCCTAAATCAGGCGGCATAGGCAAGGCAGGAAAACCGGCCGTGTTCGTGGGATAATTTTGCAGACGACCCGAACGATTCGCAAGGGCCTCGGAATTATTTGAGAGCTGCCCTGAAGTATAGGGGGTCTGTGACATTCCAATACCTGATTGACCCGGCTCAGGAAAAAATGATGGGGATGCGTTCCTGTTTTCCCTCATTGGTGGCATCATTGAATCTGGCTGCCCAAATGTTCTTCCTTGTGGAAGAGGCCGACTACGATTCGCTTGCATTCCAGGCACAGCAGGCATGGATGAAGTGACTCTTCTCAACAATGGATTAGAGGTACGCCCTTGAGGGCCCGATTGCTGAGATTGCGATGGATTACGCACGGCGTATCCACAATAGAGACAAGCGCTCGTCTTGCTAGCGTCCCATTCATTACCACAACGCGGACATTTCATAAAGAGTACCTCTTTCAAGATTAGAGTGACACAGTCCAGGCCACTCCCTCGTTTAGAATTTCCCTCCCCATCTCCTTGTCCTCTCAATAGGCACAATGGCGCCTTTGTGAATTGCCTTTCAACGGTAAGGGCGATTTTCTATAACAAGATTGGCATGTGTAAATATTTAACCCTCCAGGGCAACTTTCCTACTTTGCCCGGATAAGATTCTTTGCTTGTGTAGCAAGTATATGGGAGTGCCGGTGTGCTGTCAATCTCACAGTTCTTTTTTAGGCTACATATGCTATCGGGTGTGTTTCTGCATACGCCCCAATTGTGCCATTCCGTCCAAAAAGCTTTCCAACAGGCTTGCAAGGTCATGCAACTGGGTCGCTTCATGGACGGTTATTTCATGGCCCGGATGGGCCACTTGATTTAAAAGTTGTACGATGACCTGTCTGCTCTGCTGGCTGGTTTCCGTGGGACCTCCAAAAAGCGAGGCTCGCATGGCTTGAACACTGGCGTTCACTTCGTCCAGGCTGTTAATGTCGATAAAACTGGCTGAACGCGGCGGCGCGCTGGCCTGCGTCTTCGCTCGCTCCTGCTCCCACTGACGACGCGCCCCTTTGCCTGCGGCACACATGCAAAAGACGGGGTTTGCCGAGTCACTGTTCCGCAATCCAGTATCATCACAAATTACACAAATGGGCATAGGGTAGGCCTTCTTTCTGTGCTTGCAGCACATGCTGCTTTCGTCTTCGAGCTTCCTTTTTCTAAAAAGAATTAAAGGGAAACGAGGGACACCCTCGACCCGGCAAGGGGCGCTTCGCTCCCCTTGCAACCCCTCTTTCCTTCCCCTTTTGAGTTAAAAAAAAGAGTAGCGAGGGACATCCTCAATCTGGAAAGGGCGCTTTGCTCACCTGCCTGGCACTTACTTTTTTCTCTTTTAGGAGAAGCGTTGGTTGCCGGAGATGTAGTCTTTTAACATTTCATCACAATCAAATGCCATATGGCCCATAATCTCTGAGGGAGCCATCCAGCAGACTCGACCTTCGTTTGAACTTCGTAATGCTCCCGCTACAAGATAGCCGCGATAGGCGATTGCGATCGCACGAAAACGCGGGTCACGTTTCTTGTCAGCATAGACTCCGACCAGGCCACTGATAGCTGCCCTGTAACCAGTTTCTTCATGCACTTCGCGTAAGACAGCCTGCTCGACCGTTTCGTCGTAACGCACAATTCCACCAGGGATAGTATAGCCCAGACCATCGACACGATCAATCACTAGCACTTTCCCCTGCTGCTCAACGATCAGACACGCTCCTAGTATTGGGGAAATCTTCTTCAGCGTTACAAGAGAAATCAATCCCAACAGCACTCCAGCTAACCAACCTTTAATTTTCTCACGCATCTTGCAATTCCTCCAAGAAGCTATCTAAGATATTACGAAGAGTGTATCCAAAGATCGTTCCGGTAATATAAGCCTTTCAATTTACTGACTGAACACGCCTGAAAGGCCAGCAGAAAGATCGCCAGCACCGCTCAAAAGAGCAAGTTCCCACTTGTCAAACATTAGCAGGTGCAAGAACGCGATTGCGAATTGCCTTTTAATGGTAATCTTGTTTAATGGTCCTGTAATAGCAATTGAGGAAATCCTGGCGAATCAAGGCAGTTTAACACGTAAACAGGCTGACCGAGCCAGCGGAAAGCTGGATATACAACGATAGATGGAGTATTAAATGTTTCGTTTACTTGCAATAGATCTCGATGGCACATTGCTCAATTCTCAGCACCAGATCAGTCCACGCACCTATCAGGCGGTGCTGGCAGCAATCCAAGCCGGCATTACAGTTGTGATTGCGACCGGGCAGATTCTCCCCTATTTGCGTCACGTTACCAGGGGACTGCCTCTGGACGCTCCCCAGATTATCTACAATGGTGCAATTATCGCCAACAGTATGACCGGCACAGTCCTACACGAACGACTGCTCCCAGAGAAGGATATATTGCCCGCGCTTGACGCATTACGAGACCTCGATCTCTATCGAGCATACCATACCTATCAACATGTATATGTCGATAATGGTACTCCAAATGCAATGAACTGGTATCCCACACCGATTCCGCAGCCATTAGAGCGTGATGATGTAGCCAGCCTTTATCCACAACATTGTATCAAAGTGGTAGGGATTGGCGACCCAGCCACGCTGCGCCAGAAGCGCGAGGTGCTTGAACAGCGCTTCGCAGGAAACCTGTATGTCACCCAGACCGCACCCTTCCTGCTGGAGATGCTCCATCCCGCCGTCTCTAAAGACAGCGCCCTCCGCCAGATCGCCAGGGATCTGGGCATCGTTCCCGCCGAAATCATGGCGTTTGGGGATAATCATAACGATATTGGAATGCTCCAATTCGCCGGCATGGGCATCGCTATGGGGAACGCCCATGCCGAAGTAAAACAAGCTGCCAGTTATGTTACATTGAGTAACAATCAGGATGGTATCGCAGCCGTGATCGAAGAAAAGATCCTGTTAAGAAGAACTACTTGATGATCTGTAGCTCTTTACCAACCTTCTCAAAGATTCCCAGGGCCTTCGTCAGCTCCTCACGGGTATGGAGGGCCGTCACGATTGTACGTACACGACACTTATCGATCGCAACGGTCGGGAAGATAATACCCTGAGCAAACACACCCTCTTCAAAGAGGCGGTCGCTGAAACGCATCGCCAGCGCACCCTCACCGACAATAACCGGTGTGATCGGCGTCTCACTCTGCCCTGTATTAAAGCCCAACTCAACCAGGCCCTTCTTAAAATAGCGTGAGTTTTCCCAGAGACGTTCAACCAGGCTGTTATCGTTCTCCAGAATATCAAGAGCGGCAATACAGGTAGCCACAACCGAGGGTGGATGAGACGTGCTGAAGAGCACCGGACGCGCCCGCTGGAGCAAGAAATCCTTGACATCCTGGCTACAGGCAACATAGCCACCCAGCGCACCAATACCCTTCGAAAGTGTCCCAACCTGAAGCGCAACCCGACCATCCAGACCAAAATGGCTGACGGAGCCACGTCCATTCTTGCCCAGCACGCCACTGGCATGAGCATCATCCACCAGCACAAAGGCATTGAATTCTTCAGCCAGCTCAACAATTTCCGGCAAGCGAGCAATGTCTCCATCCATGCTAAAGACGCCATCGGTCACGATCATGACCTTATTGGCGTTCTTCGAGCCTTCCAGCACACGGCGTAGATCCGCCATATCGCTATGCTGGTAGACCTTGCGAGGAGACTTGCAAAGGCGAATTCCATCAATGATGCTGGCATGGTTCAGCGAATCACTGATAATCAGGTCGCCTTCCTGCATCAAGGCCGATATAACACCCAGGTTGGTTGCATAGCCGGACTGCATCGTCAGAGCCGCCTCGGTATGTTTAAAGGTTGCCAGCTTCTCTTCCAGAGCATTGTGCATCGTCATTGTGCCAGCAATTGTGCGGACCGAGCCAGAGCCAACTCCGAAGTCTTCAATTGCCTTGAGCGCAGCTTCGCGCAGTTTGGGATGAACGGTCATCCCCAGGTAGTTATTCGAAGAAAGCGTAATCACCTCGTGGCCATCAATTACGACGGTCGCCTTCTGCTCTGTTTCCAGAACACGAGGCCTTCGGAATACGCCCTTTGTGCGCAAGCCTGCAATTTCGCCTTGCACGTACTGTTGCAGCTTATCCATAAGTCTCCTTTGCCTTAAAATGTCAGGATGATTTTTCCACAATCTCCGGATTTCATAATCTCCATCGCATGATGAAGCTCATCAAAAGGAAATGTATGGGTAATCACGTGTTTGAGATCAAGTTGACCCATTTTGAGAATACTTCGAGTACGATACCAGGTATCGAACATGCGCCGTCCAGAGATGCCATAGACCTTCGCGCCCTTAAAGATGATATCATTTGCCAGGTCCAGCTCAATCATCTGTGAGGGAATACCGAGGAGCGAGACACGCCCACCGTTACGCAAAGACTTAAATCCCTGCTTGATCGCATAGGGATTGCCTGACATTTCCAGCACAACATCAACACCAAGACCATCAGTTACCTGGTGAATCTGCTCAACTGGATCAACTTCGCGTGGGTTCAGCAGATAGTTTGCACCCATCTCTGAGGCCATCTCCAAACGTTTGGCGTTCGGCTCGATCGCAAAGATGTCGCTGGCACCAGAGAGACGAGCAAGACCAACGGCCCACAGGCCAATCGGACCACAACCGATCACAGCGACGGTCTTATTCGTGATCTCATCCTCATAGATGGCGTGTACTGCATTGCCAAAAGGCTCCTGCACGCAAGCCACGGCGTGATCAATCTCTTTACCTGTCTTCCAGGCAACACTTTCGGGTATCGCAATATATTCTGCAAACGCTCCATCCCGGTCAATACCAAGGATCTTGACGTTGCTACAAATGTGGCCCTGACCAGTTTTACACTGATAACAATGACCACAGGTAATATGTGTTTCTGCCGCCACGAAATCGCCGGGAACAAGTGTCGTCACCTCGGAACCAACCTCGACAACAATTCCAGCAAATTCATGACCAAAGATTCTGGGAGTCTGCATTCGACTCTGGGCCCAGGCATCCCATTCGTAGATATGAACATCAGTGCCACAAATTGAAGCCGCTTTTACCTGAACCAGAACATCCTGAGGACCGATCTGGGGGATATCAACCCGAGCAAACGTTGCTCCAGGCGCCGCCTCTGCTTTGAGGGCCGCCTTCATTTTACCTTGCATGGCTAAACCAACCTCCGCATAGACAATTTATATAGGATATATGTGCATTATCCGCCTTCTCTGAAACGATTGCAAGCACTTTAATAATCCTTCACAATGCCTCAGAAACTTTATGCTATTTTTCCCTGATTGCTTGTTTGCAATCCAGTACGTCGCTTGCAATATATCCAGTTTCAGAGCTTATCTTAAGTGAACGATTCTACCTGGAAAATGGCATACACCCTGATTAGTCATTCTTCTCCCAACAGTACTTTTAGAGCCAGGCGCCTTTTTGAAAGAAAATCTCCCATGATTTCCACTGCGAGTCCCCTTGAATAGTACACATTAACCGGATTTCAGCGTATAATCAGCATAGAGGCAAACAAGGAAGCCTTATTTCGCGTCAGGCTGGCATGCCGGCCCCTGTGGCATAAAACACGTCCATACCAGCACGGATAAGACTATTGATGTATGAAACATTATCACTTGTTAACGGCTTCCAGGCGTTCCTCTCTACTTACAAAGAAGAGTCTTATTGCGGGCTGTAAAGCGAGTCCTTGTGAGGAAAATCAAACAGCCTGACAATAACTGAGGTATATGTATGTCAAATAATCTGCCCGATCTACGAATCGGAGAGATCATTCCGGCCTTCTCACTACCGGGGCCTGATGGGATGCCCCATAGTCCCTGGGATT
>DASSXK010000700.1:0-11461 GCA_035703945.1 Ktedonobacteraceae bacterium
GAAGATGCCGTCCTGGCCTCTCGGCTGGTAGCCGAGCTGATGGAAGACGACAATGCTGAGGCTCGTCGTAGCTTCCTCGCCGAACATTCTCGAAAAATTAAAGAACTGGATGTCTAAGTTATGGCCCGTACAACTGATAACTCTGCCCCTTCCAGTGGCGATATTCGCCAGGAAGATTTTTCGGTCATCATGTCCCAGGCCTTTGCGACCTATGGCCTCTCGGTTGTTACCGATCGTGCGTTACCGGATGCCAGAGATGGTTTGAAGCCGGTGCAGAGGCGTATTCTCGCGGGGATGCGTGAAGCCCGCTACTTCTCCAGCCGCTCAACGGTCAAAAGTGCCGAGGTAGTTGGTCTGATTCTCGGTAGCTATCATCCACATGGAGATACCTCCGTCTACGAGGCTGCGGCCCGTATGACCCAGCCTTTCACGATGCGTTATCCATTGATTGAGGGCCAGGGTAACATGGGCAGTGAAGATGGGGATGCGCCTGCCGCCTATCGTTATACCGAGATGCGCCTGTCCCCACTGGCAGAGGCGCTGATGGCGGATCTGGAACGCAATACTGTGCCCCTGCACCCGACCTATAAGCAAGATCCCAAAGTGCTGGAGCCAGATTATTTGCCGGGTCGCATCCCACCTGTCGTGAATCCATCCAGTGGGATCGCGGTCGGCCTTTCGACAAATATTCCTCCTCACAATATGACGGAGGTGCTCAAAGCCTGTATCGCTTTGTTGGATCGTCCCGATATGTCGCTTGAGCAGTTAATGACCTATATTCCGGGCCCAGATTTTTCGCAGGGTGGCAAAATCGTTGGTGGCGACGGTATTCGGGATTATTTGACCACGGGTAAAGGGCGTATTTTTGTCAGGGGCGATGTGCGATTGGAAGAGACTCCACGCAGCCGTGCCCTGATTGTGACCCAGACCCCACCTATCGGCCGCGATAAGGTCAAGGCTTCGATTGTCAAAGCGATCAATGCTCGCAAGCTTGAAGGTTTGATGCCAGATCTGCGCGACGAAAGTGATACTGAAAAAGGCACACGTATTGTGCTTGAGCTAAGGCGCGACGCTGATCCTGCTCAGGTTTTGACCCAGGTATTTAAAGAGACGGAT
The DNA here is from genome assembly GCA_035703945.1 of Ktedonobacteraceae bacterium. Taxonomy (GTDB): domain Bacteria; phylum Chloroflexota; class Ktedonobacteria; order Ktedonobacterales; family Ktedonobacteraceae; genus DASSXK01. The sequence goes on from DASSXK010000700.1 coordinate 1,117, forward strand.
CTACAAATAGCGCTCTCATTCCAGATGGTCTTTCTGTTCGGTGAGCCGATGCAGGCCGCCCGCCAACCAAAACAGGTCGGTATGCTGGAATTGCTGAACTACTGGAATGCTCACCAGCTCGATGTCCTGACCCGCCGCTCCCAGTTTGACCTCGACAAGGCACGTGAACGTTTACATGTCGTTGAAGGGCTGATCATTGGCTCCCGACATGCTGAGCAGATCGTGCGGATCTTCCAGCAGGCTGAGGATCGAGCCGCCGCCCGCCAGGAAATTGAACAGCGTTACAGTTTAAGCACAATTCAATCTGATGTGATTGCCTCAATGACACTTTCCCAGGTCACACGCCTCGACGCTAACAAGTATGTCCGCGAGCGCGAGGAACTTCAGGTGCGAATCGCGGAGCTGGAGGCGTTGCTGGCCGATCGGTCTGCTCTGGTTTCCCTGCATAAAAAAGAGTTGCAACAGCTCTTGAAGCAGTTTGGCGATGCTCGTCGAACCGTGATAGATCCTACCAGCCACCCGTTGGCTCCTGTTGCAGAAGTTCCCGGCCTGTACGAGCGTGAGCCACTTGTCGTAAGTATGCTACGCAGCCAGACCTTGAAGGCGCTGTCTCCCGATACCTTTACGCCCAAAGAGAAGAATGGCCAGGTGGCCTATACTCCCGTTCGGGGCGATGAACAGTTGCGTCAGTTGATTGTGACCAGTTCACAAGATTATATCCTCTGTGTTACTTCGAGTGGTCGGGTCTTCCAGATCGCGGCCCATCGCATTCCGGTAGGAACGCGTGGCGCGAAGGGTGAGGCGGTACGCAAACTCCTGGAACTCAACGATGGCGAAGAAATAGTGACGGTCTTGCCGGTCGCTGTACATGATGAGGATCGCTATCTTGTGATCTTTAGTCAGCTAGGAAAAGTCAAGAAAACCGCTCTGAGCGAATATCGACAGGTCGATGTGGATGGCGTGCCAGATATGAAGCTGGCAGAAGGTGACAGGGTTGTGACCGCGCTAATTTCCAAAGCTCAGGGCGATTACTTTGTAACCACAGACAGTGCTCAGACGCTGCGCTTCAGCGATGATGCCGTACGGGCCCAGGGGCGCGTGGGTCAGGGTGTGGCTGCGATCACGTTGCATAAGGGAGCACAAGTCGTCAGTGCCCTCTATCTGGATGATGACCAACTCTCCAATGATGCCCTCAGTTTCTTCGTTCTGACGATTGAAGGAATGGGTAAAAAGGTCCCGCTGGGCCAGTTTGTGCAGAAAGGGCGGGCCACGGCTGGCGTGCCAGCAATTGACTTGACCGCCTCCGATTATATCCTCACCACGCTGTTTGTGGATGAAGGCGATCACCTGCTGGTGATCTCAAAGGGTGATGGGAACGCTGAGCAGGCTCACCCCTTAAAAGCCAGTGATGTGAGGATGTTCCTGCGACCCGGTCGCGGAGCCCCGATTGTGGGAGGACGGGCGGTAGCCGTCGTCAAGTTAATCTAGCTTTCTGTTAGCCTTGTGCATAGAAAAAGAGGGGTTGTCCAAATTTTTTTGGATAGCCCCTTTCTTTTGCTTATTTCTGCATGTCAGGGCTGGTGCGGCTGAGTAGCAGATAGATCACACCCAACAGCAGAAACGCAACGCCCGGCGTCCAGAATGAAAGCGCCAATGGAATAAAATTGCTCGGGGCCTGCGGAAGATACAACTCGACCGCTCCGACAAGGATCACCAGCAGGGCTGGAGTGACCGCTCCGATTCCGATAAAGCGTGCCCGTGTCAGGAATGCCACGGCCAGCAGACCCACTCCCAGCGCCAGGATATAGCTGGAAAGCACCTGGTTGCCGGGGATAATATGTTTGAAGAAGAGGAACACCACAATCCCCAACGGAGCAATCATACAAGCCGCCGGTAATAATCTGGCCGGATTGATCAGGGCGGCAACCAGCAAGCCCAGGCCGAGGACCATAATTCCCATTGGATACGTTGAGGTGGGAAGCTTGAACAGTTCTGCGATGAGCAAACAAAGCAGCCCCAGCACAACTAAGCTGACTGCCTGGAGTACATTGCGTTTCATGTTCTTTCCTCCTTTAATGTGTGTTCACCTATAACACGTACAGGAAGGCAGATCTTAACGTTTTGAAGCTCTGGACGAAAACAATGAAAGCCCGCAGCGCAGGCTACGAGCTTTCAAACAGTGGTATACGTGGACATGATGAGCGAAAACGCCTCTCTTACAGAGGAGGGTTCTCGTTCGTGAGATTGGTGTAGGGAGGAACATCGTTGGTTGACGGTGACATTGGCTCGCCGCGTACAACCTCGATTGAACACTGGGCGATCAAAGCGCCGATTGCGCCGATTGCGGCCAGGGCTGGAGCCATCACAACCCCTACAACGCCGACTGTCAGTGGGACCTCGATCAGAGTGCGGCCTTCCTGCTTGATAATAAGCTTGCGCACATTTCCCTCGTGCAACAGTTCTTTGACTTTCGAGAGAAGCTGCTCTCCAATAACTGTGAGCTCTTCCTGATAGTTTTTCTGTTCTACGCTGTTAGGATCTGTCTGAGACATACAAATTCACTCCTTTGGTGTGAGGCATCCATACCGTTAAGCATGTTTGCTTAAACTACACGTACCATACTTGAGTTCTACGTGGGATATTACCTGAGTATTGTGCTTGCATAATCACTATCTGGCGGCACAAAAAGTGCATTTACAACTTCCTTGCTCACGTGTTATGCTTCACCCTGACGTATTCAGATTTGTTGTCCTTTTGACTACACTGTATATAGTTCAAGCGAATCGACTGTTTTTATCTCGCCTGCACTCAGGCAAAAAACAGTCATAAAGCACTTGATTTTAGACAACTAGTTACTATACGTATATAACCTCTATTTGGTTGAAGAAAGTTGAAACTTGATGGCATATTTTCTTGCAAAGACCGACCCTGAAACCTATTCGATTGACCAGTTTGAGCGGGAGCAGCGAACCGTCTGGGACGGTGTGCGCAATGCTCAGGCGGTTATTGTGATAAAAAGTATGCAACCCGATGACGAGGTTCTGATTTATCATAGCCAGGGCGAGACGGCGATTGTTGGCCTGGCAAAGGTGATTTCCGAGCCGCGCCAGGATGCCCATGATCCGAAAAGCTGGGTCGTAGAGATGGAATTCCAACGACGCCTGGCGCATGCGGTCTCGCTGCGCGAGATCAAAGCGACCCATTTATTCGATGATTGGAGTTTAATTCGCCAGAGTCGTCTTTCAACCATGAGTGTACCTGAGGCTTTTATACACTGGTTGCAAGAACAACATGCGCTCTAAATAATAGAAAATTTTGTTCAGGAGGTACGAGAGTGCCGTTGGGAATTGCCTTGTAATAGCATGGCATGTCGTATAATTAACGATGTTGCTTGCTTTGATAACAGTGGCATCGCAATTCGTATTTTCTAAATAATAAGTACATAAGGAAGGTTGTGGGGCTAATGTGGTGTGGACAAGCTGCTCTAATTCTATGCGAGCAACGGCTGATGTCTCCGGTTACTTTCGTTTTGGTGTGCGACCGTTTTGCAATTGAAGGGAGCGAACAGCGTGGATAACTCCGCATTCTGGTACATCGATGGTCGTTGGGTCCATCCTGACGAGGCCAGTATCTCGATTTCTGACATTGCGGTCCTGCGAGGGTATAGTGTCTTTGATTCGCTACGTACCTACAACCGCCGCCCTTTCCATCTGGGAGATCATTTGTCTCGCCTGAGCCGTTCAGCGGAGTTAATTGAGATGAACCTTCCGCTGACCAAAGAGAAGCTCACCGATCTGATTCACGAGGCAATTGAACGGAATGAATACAAGCATGCGGCAGTTCGTATCCTGGTGACTGGCGGTCCAAGTGACGATGGTATTTTACCCGGCGAGCAACCAGGACTTGCGATTATGGTAACACCCCTCCCAGAGCGGGACCCGGCGTACTTTGAAAAAGGCTGCCGTTTGATTACAACTCGTTTGCAACGCATTACACCTGAGGCGAAGACCGCTAATTATGTCTCGGCCGTTCGAGCTTTGAAGCAGGCCAAAAAACGCATGGCAGACGATGCCCTGTTTGTGAATAACCTGGGACATGTGCTGGAAGCCACCCGCAGCAATTTCTTTATCTTTAAGGGAAATACACTGGTAACGCCTCGTGTTGGGATATTGACCGGTGTAACCCGCAATGTCGTACTTGAACTTGCCAGAGGACGCTTTGAGATTGAAGAGCGACCGATTTTGCTCGATGAACTCTGGGAGGCCAATGAGGCCTTTGTTACCTCTTCCTCCAGGGAGATTACGCCTGTTCTGCGCATCGACGATCTGCATGTGAATGCGGGAACTCCAGGTTCAAACACGCGTGAACTGGAGAATCGCTTTATTGCAATGGTCGAGGCAGGCAATTTCTAATCAATCAGTCAGCTATGCACTTCGCTGACGGAAAGCGCTTGAGAAGGTCACTGAATGTTCCTCAACTGATCAGATTTTTTGGGTTTGTAGATCGCTGCTTGTTTGGAGAGCTTTCCGCAGGCGAGAGCGCGCCGTTGCGAGGTATCTTTTCAGAGCTAGCAATGCAAGAAAAGCGTGCCTGGAACAATCCCCGGGTACGCTTTTCTTATAGTACCTCTATGAAGCTGGCAGCAATCTTTAATCGCCAGGGATGCTGGCGTTGGCGGGGTAGGTAGCTTCAAGCGCGACGCTGACGGCTTGCTCAAAGCGGTCCAGGCCGGTTTGGAGCTGATCGTTTGTGATGCACAATGGTACAAGGACGCGCAGGACGTTGTCATACATCCCGGCGCGGATCAGGACCAGGCCCCGCCGATGAGCCTCGGTCAGGGCTTTGCCGGTCGTCTCGCTATCTGGTTCCTGGCTGGCTTTGTCTTTGACCAGTTCCAGGGCGACCATCCCACCCAGTCCTCGAATATCTCCGACATGCTCCGGGTAGCGCTGCTGGAGCTTTGAGAAACGCTCCATGACGGCCTGACCGATCTGTTGCGAACGGGTTGCCAGGTCTTCGTGCTCATACAGGTCCAGAACTGCCAGGGCCGCTGCGCAGGCAACAGGATTGCCGCTATAAGTGCCTCCAAGCGTTCCCGGGGGGGGAGCATCCATCAGGTCGGCTCGTCCAACGACGCCGCTGATCGGCATACCAGCGCCCATCGATTTGGCGATGATTGTAATGTCCGGCTCGACGCCATCGTGCTCGACGGCAAACATCTTGCCGGTGCGGCAGAAGCCGCTCTGAACCTCGTCTGCTATAAAAAGGATACCATGCTTTTCACAAAGCGCCTTCAGATCGCGCAGGAAGCCGGGAGGGGCCACCATAAAGCCGCCCTCGCCCTGGACCGGCTCAATTACAATTGCCGCAACCTGGTCCGGGGCTACTTCACCGACAAACATGCGCTCTAACTCCTGAATGCAGGCCCGCGAGGCTTCTTCAGGACTCATACGCATGCGATAGGGATAGGGGAAAGGGGCCCGGTAGACTTCAGGTGCATAAGGACCGAAGCGGTATTTATAGGGCTTGACCTTGGCTGTCATGGTCATTGTCATTAAGGTGCGGCCGTGATAGGCATTGTCAAAGACGATAATCGCGGGTCGCCCGGTTGCGTAGCGGGCAATCTTGACGGCGTTTTCGACGGCTTCGGCTCCGCTATTCAAAAAGATGGCTTTTTTGGGGAAGTGGCCGGGAACAATACGTGTGAGACGTTCCGCCAGTGCGACATAGGGCTCGTACATCATCACGCTGAAGCAGGTGTGTGTAAATTTGGCGGCCTGCCCTGCGATGGCCTGAGTGACCTCAGGGCGGGCATGACCGACATTCATGGTTCCGATGCCACCTGCGAAGTCAATAAACTGGTTTCCATCTACATCTTCAATCATCGCGCCGTCGGCACGGGCTGCGAAGACATTCATTGTTGAACTGACGCCGCGTGCAACGAATTCCTGGCGACGAGCAAGTAGCTCACGAGAGTGGGGACCGGGAAGTTCAAAATAAGCTTGATTGTCAGACATTATTGCCTCCTGCCTGGAAAATATCAGTGAACAGTACAGCCGCTGTGGCATTACGAGGGGCTTCTGGGTGTCTTGCTTCTCCTCTTATTCTACCATACAGCCAGGGAGTGGGATCTGCCTCTTCACTGATATTTGTGTAATCAAGTTATAACGTGTTTTTATGAAATGGCTACTTATTGACCCCAGGCTTCAAAAAGCCCCGAGGCTTTGGTAATTGAAATGACGCCATCTTTAGCCAGCTTCTGCTCTATCAGCGTACGCAAGGTTTGAATTTTTTCTTTGTTTACGCTGGCGGGATTGGCACAGGAGAGGATGAATGCTATTAGCGGCTCGGCTTCGGTCACGGCAAGCTCGTTTTCAAGCAAGTGCAGTTGTATTTGTGTGAATTGGGTGGAGAGCTGCTGGGGAGCGTTCTCAAGCGTAAAGGCTAACGGGGTGAGTGCGCTATCGTCGAGGCCAGCCTGCTTACTGAGTTGGTCTATTTCCTGAAGGTGGGTCTCTCCATTTGTGCTAGCATAGAAGCGGCCAGTGGATCGCAAAACCCGGCGGACCTCTGCGATGGCCTGTAGGGGGTTTGGAACATGGTAGAGCATGTGATTGGCGATCACGCAATCGAAATAGTCATCTTCATAGGGGATGGATTGGGCATCGATAACCTGGAAGCGAAAGTTTTTTGCTCTATCGTTAAGTTTATTGCGGGTGGTTTTGAGCATGCCGTCTGAGAAATCGGACAGGACGATGTGACCATTCTCGGGGATGCGATCCAGGTTCTTGCTCCAGAGATCGCCGGGACCGCAGCCAAGCTCAAGGACACGGCTTCCTGCCGCGAGATTGAAATGCTCGAAGAGCCAACGCTGCCAGTCTTGCGGATTTGTGCTAAATCGTTGGTGTAGCGCGATACGGGCGTTGAGGTGGGAGGCGTCTTTATACTGATCGTTCAAAAGATACTGCTGATCTACTACATCTGACATGTGTACTTCCTTGTTTTTTTCTCATTACGCTAATCTGCATGCAATTACAGCACAGGCTGCTTCATTTTGTCAAATGTAGAGGAGCGAGCTTGCTTTTTCCGGGAAAGCTAGCAGATACATGGATTGTACGACGATACAGGTTCAAAGAATATATAGCGTTACTTACCCGCTAATTGTGTGTTGAGGTTTATATATCCAGTGTGCTACACACATTTTGGCATCATTCTTGCACGTGAAGAAGTGTGGTGTTCTTCCAAATTCAAGGCAACATGCTTGTGTTGTCAACATAATCACCGTCTATAGTGCCGTAGACGAGTTATATGCTGCTGTCTTGTTCCGCCTGGAAGAAGGTTGTCTCTGTACAATGTTGTCTGATGGCAAGCCATGCACTTCGTTGACTGAACGCGCTTCAGAGGCCAGGAGGAACGGTGCCAGAAACGATCAACGGTGAAGCGTTCCAGAGATCCCTGATGAGAAAGCGCTTCGTCGGCGCGGGAGCGCCGTTGCGATGTGTCTTATAATGGCTAAGTTCATGCCCGATCCACATCAAAGGAGATGATTCATGGGAACCCTACCTCCGTTTGTCCCCCGATTCTTTGTGCGTGATGGCGCCCAAGAAGGACATTCAAAATTTCAGTTTCGCGTATTTTCTCTGTTTTTAGCCTGCCTGATGGTATTTTTTATTACGATTCGTAGTGTCTCGGCCGCCGGTGGCTCGGCCCCCAATGGACCCGGAGCCTCCTCTATCTGGACCCCTTCAAACGAAACCATTCTGGGAACGGCCGCCAATAACACCAGTGATGTCTGGTTTACCGGCACCAGTGGTATCATTGGCGAAGTCTACTATCCGACCGCCGATACTCCCGATACGACCGATCTGCAATTTTTGATCGGTGATAGCGGCCACACCTGGGTAGATGAGGAAAAGGTTGATACAACCTCAACGGTTGCCTTATATAACAATAACTCGTTGGCCTGGACGGTGACAAATACCGCCAAAAACGGTAAATATAAAATTACAAAAACGATCTATACCGATCCTGGGCGCAATACCCTGGTTCAGCAGGTCACATTTACGGCCTTGAGTGGCACGCTTTCAAACTATCAGCTCTATGCGTTATACAATCCGACGATACATAACGCTGGTAACAATAACAGCAGCTCCACTCAGGTCTATAATGGCAGAACAATGCTTGTTTCCACGGACTCTTCAAGCAACTATGCCAGCGCCCTGGGTGCCTCCATCCCTTACCAGTCGGGGATGACCAGCTCTGGTTTTGTTGGTCAGAACGATGGTTGGACCGACCTGAAGAGCTCATCGAATTGTGGCAGTTCAAGTTGCCCGGACTACACGATGAACTATACCTACAGCTCCGCCAGTAACGGCAACACGGCTCAGACAGGTGCGCTCGACCTCTCGAATGGCGGCACAATCAATACCCAAACGACTACCTCGGAGACCTTTAACCTCGATCTTTCCTTTGGTCAAAACGGTAGTACGTCGGGCACAACCGCAGCCGAGCAGACCCTGGATGCCTCGCTTGGAGATAACTCCAACCTGCTAAGCACCTATGTTTCGCAATGGAATAGTTTCGATAATGGCCTGAAATCTCCGCCTGCCGTTGGCAATACACAATCAATTCAGCAAGCGCGGCAGCAGGAATACTACCTGTCAGCCAACGTCCTGAAAGCCTCACAGGACAAGCAGACCGGGGCAATGGTTGCTGGTCTGGGAACACCCTGGGGCGATAGCAACGGTGACGGTGATAACGGCTATCACATGGTCTGGGAACGCGATATGTACGAGTTCTCCAGCGCCCTGATTGTGGCTGGCGATACCGCTGATCCCAAACGAGCCTTGCTGTGGGCCTTCAACAGCCAGCAGCAGTCCGATGGACACTTCCCCCAGAACAGCTATGTCAGTGGTGCCCCCTTCTGGAATGGTATCCAGATGGATGAGCAGGCCTTCCCAATCATCCTGGCCTGGAAGCTGGGTGTTACGGATAGCGCCAACTATCAGCACGTAAAATCTGCGGCGAACTATATCGTCAACCACGGTCCTTCCACGGGTCAGGAACGTTGGGAAGAGAACAGTGGCTACAGCCCCTCAACGATCGCTGCCGAGATCGCCGGTCTGGTTTGTGCGGCCGATATTGCCAGAATCAATGGCGATACTGCCAGTCAAAATCTGTTCAACAACACCGCCGATTACTGGCAGGGCATGGTCCAGAGCTGGACCTTTACCACGACCGGTCCTCTCAGCGGTAACTACTACTTTGAGCGTATCGACGATAACGGCAATCCCAACGACGGTCATACAATTAACATTGCCAATGGTGGTGGAAGCTACGATGAGCGTTCGATCGTCGATGCCGGTTTCCTTGAGCTTGTGCGTCAGGGCGTGATGCCAGCCAACTCGCCGTATATCACGATGTCTCTCCCCGTGATCGATTCGACGATCAAAAACACGATCAATGGCAACAGCTACTGGTACCGCTACAACCACGATGGTTATGGCGAGCAAGCCAATGGCGCGAACTATAATGGTAGTGGAATTGGTCGGCTCTGGCCGATCTTCTCTGGTGAGCGTGGCATCTACAATGTAGCAAGTGGACAGAGTGCTGATGCTTCGCTGACCGCTATGATGGCCTCAACCAATGCTGCCGGGATGATACCGGAGCAGGTCTGGGATAGCTCCGCGCCTTCTGGGTATACGCCGGGTACTCCGACGAAGTCTATGAATCCTTTGAACTGGGCGATGGGTGAGTTTATCACCCTGTTAGTCTCCGCGAGCACAGGCACAATCGCGGATATACCTTCAATTGTGCAGACTCGTTACGTCACGAATGCCTATCAGCCGCATGCAGGTTATGTCGTCGATTATAGCTCCAGCCAGCTTTTCAAAGGGAAGGCTTTGACCATCTACTATAAAGGCTTCCTGGCTTCCAACAGTCGCTTATATATCCACTGGGGCGAGAATAACTGGCAGAATATCCCACCGGATGCCGCGATGGCCAAACGCGCGGATGGCTTCTGGCAGGTAACGATCAGTGTTCCTAACGATGCCAGTCAGATCAACTTTGCCTTTAATAACGGCGCGGGAAGCTGGGATAACAATGGTGGTGGTAACTGGAACGTTGGCATCTCCTGAGGCCTATCCACACTTCATAAAGCTGCGAAACATCGTTTAGTGGACGTGGCTAAATAGTTAAAGAGGCCGTTACTCATCCAAGGATTGAATAACGGCCTCTTTGTTGCTAGAAAAACAGCTTTTAAACTAAGCGGTTTTTGTTTGTTCTGTCGTGTCGTCGATTGGGAGTACCTCATCAAATGGCGAAGGGATCTGCTCGATCTTGC
>DASSXK010000706.1:0-2101 GCA_035703945.1 Ktedonobacteraceae bacterium
GTCTTCTGAGAATCCGGCCTTTGTCTGATTAAAGGCGTGTAGGATCTGCTCTCGTTCTTCGGCTTCAAGGAAGTCCAAGGCCCCAATGGATTGGTCGTTGTCGCGAACCATCGATACAACAATGTTTCGAAAATGCCTCAGCATCTGCTGGATTGAAGACCTGTCAAAGAGGTCGGCATCGTAAAGCATCCAGCAACTCAGTTCGTCGCCGATCTCATGAACAGAGAGGTCCAAATCAAGCGGGCTGGAAAGGTTAGTGTGCGCCAGCGGAGTCAGTTCAAGATTAGGAAGCTTGATGGCCCCGGCAGGTTCATTGCGCAATATGAACATGACCTGGAATAAAGGCTGCTCATTGAGACCGCGCTCCGGATTCAAATCTTCCACAAGCTCTTCAAATGGCAGGTCCTGATTTGCGTATGCTTCCAATGATGTGCCCCGCACCTGGGTGATGAGATCGTGAACACGCAAATGGCTTGCCAGCCTGGCTCGAAATACCAGGGTATTGATGAACACTCCGATTAGCTCTTCTGTTTCACTGCGCCGACGGTTAGCAATTGGGGACCCAACTGCAAAATCCTGTTGGTGGGTGTAGCGAAACAAGAGCAGATTAAATGCGCTCAACAGCACCATGGATAGCGTAGCTTCGTATTTCCGGGCCAATGATCGAGCGGTGCTTGAAATATTCGCGGGCAATACAATAGATTCCATCTCGCCGCGCTGGGAACGTATCGAGGAGCGGGGACGATCAGTGCGGAGACTTAAGGACGGCGGCATTCCCTGAAGCTGACGCATCCAGTACGAACGTTGTCTTTTCGCTTCCTCCCCGCGCAGATACTGGCTTTGCCACACCGCAAAGTCGGCATATTGGATCGCCAATTCCGGCAAAGGTGAAGGTCTGCCGCTGCTGAATGCTTCATAAAGCGTGCCCAATTCGTTGAGCAGTATCGCAATGGACCAACCATCACAAATGATATGGTGCATGGCCAGGAGCAAGATGTGCTCGTCATCGGCAACACATAACAGTCTGACCCGCAGCAGCGGCCCCGTAGTTAAATCGAAGGGTGCAAAGGTTTCGGCTTCTGCCGTGCTTCGGATCTTCTCTTCTTGCTCTGACTGGCATAACTGACGGAGGTCTTCTACATGCAACCGTATTTCTCCAGGTGCATGAATGATTTGGCAGAGATCGTCATCTCTGAGCTCAAAGGTAGTCCGCAGAGATTCGTGCCGGCGCTGGATTTCGGTGAACGCTTTTTCCAGCGCCCACACTTGAAGAGGTCCCTTCACACGAACAGCCTTATCGACCGTATAGCCGCCCTGCGCTGGAGCGAATCTGTTCAATAGCCAGAATCTCCGCTGCGCTGACGATAACGGAAAGCCTTTGCGTTCGCCGCTGATAGCGACGATCTGCGAGGCGCCATTCTGGCGTCCGCGTTTTTCTTTCAGCAGCAGCTCAAGCAACTTGAGCCTCTCCGGAGAAAGTGCAGGGGCTGGTTTTTCTATCGATGACATGACGCTATTGCTTCACGAATTAACGCAGATTGGAGTTGTGTGGCTTATATGACCTTCTGAGTCAAGCGTCACAGCTAATTGATCATAAGAGCACTTATGCTCTTTATTTGCGGGCTCAAGATCCTGATAGATGGAGGGCAGTTACTCTAAAATCGCAATAAGTTGAATATTGCATTGACGCACACGGCAGGAAGTTCACCCGTATACGATCCACGTTCTTCTTGCGTTGGTTGTTTTATGCAGGCACTGCTTCATCTCCGGCCCAATATGACAGCATTGAACGGCAAGGCTCAAGATCGGCAATGTCCAGTTCCACCACCACACTTCGCCTGATCAACTCCAGATTGACCACCACGCGAAGACCGCTCTTCTTCCTCACTAGCACACCCTTCATTCCTGCCATAAAGCCTGATTTGATGCGCACTTCCTCGCCGGATTCAAGATAGGCATGAGGTTCGATTTTTCCCTGACTCAGCCCTTCCTGAAGGAATTTCACATAATTGTCACTAACCGCTGAATACTCGTTGCAGTCTCCCACAATTGAGACGACACCGGGAACGTCAAGGACTAAGGGCCGCTTTTTTCGCGTGAT
>DASSXK010000720.1:0-3810 GCA_035703945.1 Ktedonobacteraceae bacterium
AGATAAATGAGATAGTGACCGGCGAGATATGTTTTTGCATAAGAACCGCGATTAACGTTGGCAAGAATGTTGTGGCCCCAGCTATATAAACGATGACCAATATATCTTTCGGTAATTGCGGATGAACCGCCTGCCAATTTCCGAAGAGCAGCACGACCAAATTGGCCCAGAGGGCCATCGTGAGTAGCTCAATTCCGAAAAGCGGCCAGGGAGGAATATCTTCGCGCTGTTCATGATCCGAGAGGAAGATGTAGCAGGTAAAGAAGAATCCGCCCAGGAAGGCAATCAGGGTTCCGCGTGGCCCGCCCATTGGCGAATTCAGGATCAGCAGCAGGGCGCCGAGGAATGAGATGATGCCGGCGATCCAGGTGCTACGCGTCAGCGGTTGCTTGAAGAAGACCCAGGCGATTAAGGCTGCGATGATGCCATTTAAGGCCGGGAAGAAGGCCGTGCTGGTGGCACTGGTATACTTCAGAGCGATTGCGATTGTAAAGAGCGAGAGGCAGAGCCAGCTTCCGACGAGCACGCCTCGTTTGACGATCTCCCTGGTGAGTTGCTTGCGCGTGAGAAAAAGGATACAGAGCGCCACGGGCAACAGAGCGATCATTTCAAAGAAAGAGAACACAATAGGATCGATACGATCAAGTGCTTCTTTTGAAACTGAGTAATAGGTTGCAAAAAGAATTGTATTCAAAAAGAAGAGAAGACAGGCGACTCCCTTTTTCATAAAGATTGCCTCTGTTTCTATGGCGCTACTGGTATCCGTATCTCAAGGTGATCAGCGACGCGCTACTTGAATAATAAGCATGAGCTTCCGGCTCAGGGTCGGAGGATGCGCTCGCGTGTGGAGACGCGTGGTGAGCGCGTGGCACGTTCGACGGCATGGATCTCAACATCGCGGGCCTGGAACATTTTGCTGGCAAAGTTGACGACATCGCCGGCATCGAAGTATTCGCAGGAGAAGACATCGAGATTGAGCATTTTGTAGGGTGGCCAGGCATGGAGGCTGATATGGCTGGTGGCGATGATCACAAAGCCCGATAGGCCGTCGTCTTCTGGCGTGCTGGTTTTTATATCATAGAGAATTGCAGGGCTGACCTGGTCCATGTGAATGTGGGCCGGGTAGGCTTCGAGCACCTCACGTAAGAAGGACTCGCTGGCCAGCAGCTCAGGATTGCAGCCGTAGAGATCAACCATAACATGCAACATAAAATTCCTCCTTGTAGACCGGGCGTAGGAGCCTATCGGGTCTATTGGCTATACCGGGTGGTCGTAGCCTGAGGGAGGAATGGAATGATGCCGGGTCCAGTATAGGTTCCGTTTTCCTCCTCCTCTCAGGTTGCATTCCTATCAGTCTGCTGCCGCATCGCGGTTGGGCGATGTGGCCTGCTGCTTCAAGATACTTGCCCTGTGCATGTCTTTTCAGTAATCTGAACGAGCCTGTCTGCTGGACCGCGAATCTGCGGTTTACCAGAAGATGTGTGCTCTCTCGCATGCGATACCGTTCGATCTTATGAGCGCGAATCTCGTCCGCGAAGCGTTCGTCTACCTGTAGCAGGCTTCTTTGCCATGGGCAAGCGATTTTCTGGCGGCGTTACGAGGCGACAGATCGTTGGGTAGGGAAGAGGCCGCTGTCAACCTGTTCTGGTCGATAGACCTGTTGCAGAAAGGTGCGCAGGTCGCGGTTGAACTGGGCCGTTTCCTGGTAAGGACAATGTCCCACCTGGCGATAGATCCGACTTCGGCTATCAGCAGTATGGCTGCTGATAAAGTTGCTATAGCGGGTCTGGACGAAGGGGTCGTTTTCGCCCTGGAGTGACAACACTGGCACATCCATTTCTTCCAGAACCGGTATGCTATCCGTCTTTTCGGCCTGATCGAGCAGGGTCCGAATGACGTAAGACGGCGTCTTGAGCGCATTTGCGACTGCTTGATTGTATGTAAACTGGTCTGGTAGTTGCCAGTACAGAGTTCTGACAAATTCCTGAAGTGTCTCGATGTGTTGTGAGTACCTGGCGTGTCCGGGGCGTCCATAGGCGCTGGTCAGGCTGAGTTGTTTGATCCAGCTCTGGATCGTGTTCAGGTGTGTCAGGTGACGCCACCTGTTGCTTATCTCAGTGACCGCGCCCACAAACGCCGCGCCTGCGACCAGTTCCGCCCCGCCAAAGTGCCGTAGATACTCAGTAATGACGAATCCCCCCCAGCCAGACCCAACAAGGACTGCTTGCCGTATCTGCAAGCCTGTTAATACGGTGTGCAGATCGTAGGCCCGTCTGGCCCCACTGTAGTCCGCCCGGCAGTCCGGTTGACTGGAGTCACCAGAGCCGCGTGGATCGTAACGCACAAGATAATACTCGCGGGGAAGGCTGCTTGCCAGGAACTGATGGTCCCAACATTCCTTGGTTTGCAGGCTCAAGCTATCCGGAATAAAGACAACTGCTGGCAGCATGGGATGTCCCGCCGTCTCGACGCTTAACCGTGCTCCATCTGCGCTATAAATAGCCTGGGCTTCTAGCGCGGGAGAGTATGTCGTCATTGGTCTGCCTCCTTGTCTGTCTTCCATTGTTACGCTTGATAGTGTCTGATCCCGGCTTTTATCAAGCCCCTCGAAATAAAAATGATAAGACGGGCTAAGCTAGTGCGCTTCACCCGCCACATCAACTTGTTAGGCCCTCAGTACATTAAATCGCTCTTATGATTCCATGCTAATAAGATTCTAGCCGTGATAGTTCCACACATCTTGGGTTGTGTTACTGCTAATTACATGTATTGTGGGTCCAGGGTGACGTGGCGGGATTGCTGATGCGTGCTGGTGTGCTTCGAACTGGAGTACGCCAAGGGTTAGCGCACCCAACAATGCCAGAAGTGAGACAATAGATACGACTCGCTGCTTTCCCTGTGTTATACTCATAGTATGCATGTCCTTTCGGGAGGTGTATGGGAGTCAGCCGTTAGATTTCGACCCTAGACGCTGGCTCCATCTTCGTTTTGGTAGAAAACATGTGTCATAAAGTACCGTGAAACTATCTACGCTTTTCACAGCTCCGTTTTACTCGTTACTTCAGACGCACCTCCTTTTGCACATCAGCCACATTAATTGAACCTCCAGATGAGCGGATAGGTTGATGAATGTCTATGTATGCCTTTGTTTTGATTGAAGCATTTCTCTGCATGCTTGTAATGCTTCATTGATAGACGCTCATTCCTATCTCTATGTTTATTTTTTGTTAATCAACATCTGATACTATAATACTTATTTTTCTGCCTTAATGATCGGTTTATGCATATTTAATATTGGTGCCTGTCTCACATCACCTTTGGATGGACGTCCCAAAATTTATTGTTGAGTTGCAAAAAGGCATGTTTCATCCCAGAATTTCTGAAAACAGTCGTTTATAATGGAATTCAGCCAGTTTAAGGTACATTATGAGGTCTATTATTAGAGGAAATTATCCTTTTTAAGGGGAAATCTAGACTCTTTAACCGGAAATTAAAAGAAGGATATCCAAATTTTTAGTATGGATATCCTTCTTTTGAATGCTTCGTTTTGTTTGTCTTATTTCTTTTGATTCTCGATAACCTGCTTGGCGATTTGGTAATCGATAACTGCATGAACCTCTTCAAATATTTGTAGTGCTTGCTGGATGTAAGCTAGTCCTTGCTTATGTGCAATTCTATTTGTCTTTTCTTTTTGTATAAGGAGCTTACCATAACTTAACAGTGCCCTACCGTATTCCAGCCCTGGACTTTGCTCCTCTAATTGCTTCATTACAGTTTGAAACAGTTCTTCTGCTTGATCCATTTTACCTT
>DASSXK010000749.1:0-4168 GCA_035703945.1 Ktedonobacteraceae bacterium
CAGGACAAAATCTATTATTACAAAGATTTCAAAGTGGATTGAAGAAAATACACGAACTTTTCACCAATTTTTAAAAGTCGCCTACAAATGCTTGACCTTGAGCACTCCAGGTATTGCATACTACATTCATGTCAAGTGAGATGGAAACAAACACACCTCCCCACTTTAAGCTTCAGGAAGTGGTCGAAAGAAGTGGCTTGAGCGAACATACGCTACGCTACTACGAACGGATCGGCCTGCTCAACAGAGTAGAGCGAGACCGCAGTAGCGGCCATCGGCGCTATACGGCTGAGGATGTCCAGAAGATTGAGACGCTGGCTTGTTTAAGAACAACCGGCATGTCGATCGAGGACATGCGCAGGTATTTTGCGCAGTTGAAAGATGGCAAAGCGGCGGCCGAGCAACAGCTTGCCCTCTTTGAAGCCCAGAGAAATGCCCTGGAGCAAGAACTGGCTCAGAAGCACCAGCATCTTCGCTACCTGGAGCAGAAGGTCGCATTCTGGAAAGCGGTCCAGAATGGAGATGACGCCCAGGCCGAAGAGATCGGGAAGATTGCGACTGGCCTGGCCCAACAAATTATCAACAACAAATAAGAGATCTTCTAAGATTTCTTTGTAAAAGTTTAAGGAAAACACATGAGCATAGCTATCATCACCGGCGGAAGCCGTGGACTTGGAAAGGCGATGGCGCTGTCAATCGCCTCCAAAGGACATGACGTTATTCTGACCTACAATAGTCAAAAACAAGAGGCCGAAGAGGTCATTGCGTCAATCGAGAAAGGCGGTCGCAAAGCGGTCGCGCTGCAACTGGACGTCTCAAATTCAAAGTCTTTTGCCGCCTTTGGAGAAGCGGTCAAAAAGACGCTCAAAGAGACCTGGAACAGAGAGAATTTTGACTTCCTCATCAACAACGCAGGCATCGGAATTCACGCTTCCCTCACCGAGACAACCGAAAAGCAATTCGATGAACTAGTCAATATCCATTTCAAGGGCGTCTTTTTCCTGACTCAGGCGCTATTGCCCCTGATAGCTGACGGCGGACGGATCGTTAACCTCTCGTCCGGGTTGGCCCGCTTCTCTAATCCTGGCATGAGCGTCTATGGCTCCTTAAAGGGCGCAATCGAAGTCCTCACACGCTATATGGCCGTCGAACTCGGTCCCCGCAGGATTTCCGTCAACGTCGTCGCCCCTGGCGCGATCGCAACGGACTTTGGTGGCGGTCTAGTGCGTGACAACGAAGTAGTCAATAAGCAGATTGCCTCACAGACGGCCCTGGGTCGCGTCGGTCTGGCCGAAGATGTTGGCGGGGTCGTCGCGAGCTTACTTTCCGACGATATGCGCTGGGTCAATGGCCAAAAGATCGAAGTTTCTGGAGGTATCTTCCTTTAGGAGATAGCCCGCGCTGGAAAGAATTCACCCCATCTACCTGGATAAGCTGCCAGCTAGATGGGGTTTTTGATTCAGAATCTATCTTTCTCTTGTTTTCAGCCTGCTCAATCCCAACCATGATCTCTGCCGGTTGCTGGTAAATGACGTCCGAAGTGAGCGGGTTTTGCCCTCCGACATGAGCACTTGCCCACCTATATGAGCACTAGCATAAAACTACTTGAGCAAACCACTTCACATCTAGGGTATCAGCAAAAAAGAGTGTGAACACCAATGGGACAGCAAACGCGCGCTTTGCCGAAAAACGCCGGATCGCGGATCGCGGCCTTGATCTGAGAGATATTCGTTGAGTGCATGAGTTCCTCTCCATTTGCGCAGACGAGACTGCGCGAGATCGACAATCATGCTCTCACGTGTACGAATCAACCGATGGGTTGACACGTGCGTGGGCCAACTTGGATTCCCCATCCGAGGAAAGCATGTGACGTTTTACACTCGTGGCATGAGAGGGTCAAAGGCCAGTGTTGCATGTCCTTTCGGGATACCACATGTGTCACACCATTTTCCACTACTTCTGTGCCAAAAAAGCGAAGCGAGACAGGCGCCGTTCACTGGTGAGGGTATGGGCCACCACCAAAAAGCGCTGCACGCTCTCAAACTCGGTTTCCCCCTCGAGCTTGAGCAGATCATCCCGGCGCCTGGCGCGCGCGTCATACCAGCGTTTGGCAAGGGCCGCATCCTTTTCTGTCATATCAAGCGTGTGGACCAACGCAAAGCCCGCTTCCTGGATCAGTCGTTCATCCTCACCGGGTGGGGTAAAGAGAAAGTAGTCGAAGTAACTCCGCAGAGCGATCTCTTCGTTCGAGAGCATGCCGGTGACGGTGATCGGGTCAGTGAAGAGCGCGCGTCCACCTGGACGCAAGACACGATACCACTCGTGCAAGACCTGCAAGCGACCCGGCAAATGATTCATCGCATCAATGCAAATCACCGCTGTACACGTTTGATCCCCAAACGGGAGACGTTGACTGGCATCGCCTTGTTGAAAGTGAACGAGCGTGTCAAGTCCAAGCGATTGTGTCAACTCGTTTGCGGCAGCTATCGCACTCGGGTTGATGTCTAAGCCGCTGACCTGGCAGCCAACGGTCTGCCCCAGAAAAAGCGCTGGACCTCCCGCCCCGCAGGCAATATCCAGGACGCGCGAGGAGGAGTCCAATTCCAACCAACTGATGAATTGTCGGTACTCATCGAGTGTCAACCAACCCGTTTGACCAATGTCTTCCCCATAGGTCTCCTGGCGGATCTCTGCGAGCACCGGGTGGGCAAGATTTTTGTACTCAATGGTATACGAATCACTAATGTCAGACATACCTATCTCCCTTCTTTGGTCTAGAACATGACAATGCAGAGAGTCCCAGTCTTGTTAATACTCGTCCACGATGGCTTGATAGAAACAGCGCTCTCGCTCTTCCAGGGTCATGCCTCCCGATACGCCGCTTTTTCGGCATCATAGACGCCATAGGGCGAGTTGGGAAGTCGCTTCTCAAAACGCTTCGTCATCCACCCAAAGATCGATTCGACCGTTCCCTTCGCTGATGGCGCATATGGGGGAGCCTGCTCCGTGATCATGCCAAGCCGATCGACCAGAACAGACCGGGCGCGTTCGGAGGGAAAGATCTTCCCTCGGTCATGGAAGATGATCGCTGGCTTCCCAAAACAGGGCCAGGCATGCTCACATCCATTGATCCCATTTTGCGAGGTTCCGATCCCCTCGTTTGTCGTCCTCCATACCTGCCTCGGCGATGAATGGTGTTCCGTCTGTGAAAGTGCCTACCACGTCGGGCAAGGAGTGATGAGGTTTGCTCTCAAACGTGTAGCTAATCGTGAACGGGGCATGTTGCGGAATCGGCAACCGGTACTTCGTGGTAACCTCTGGATCACTATCGCCGCGTGCGTAGTTCACACTCAGGGGGTGATACTCAAGCCAAAGCAGTAAGCGCTCTTCGAGCTGGCTACAGAATGGCTGTCTGATGGTGATGCCTGTTTTGAGGCTCGGAATCCATCCAGAAATGGAGCGGCCTGCGATTTTGAACAGATCAACGCCTTTGATTGCCGGTGCGGCCATGAGCAATCCTGCCGATCTCTCGATAAGGTACGCAATGTACACGTTTGAGAAACAGTATACCTGATGGGGAGCAGTTTTTCCAGGAAACGCGTGTACCAATGCTCACATGGGAGGGCAAGTGCTCATGTCGGAGGGCAAAACCCGCTCACGTCGGACGTCATGTACCAATCGTACTATGCTGCATGATCGTTTGTCCAGGCTCGTTTTCATCCTCATGAGGGGCCAAACCGAAGATGATGGGGGGAATGTTGAAGATGAGAAGCAGCCTGCGACGAAGGGAAATAGAGTCGAGGCCAACGTCGTGGCTTTCCAAATAGCACACGGCCCTTTCTGTGAGACCTAACTCCTTCGCTACTCGCTTCTGAGTCCAGGTTGCATCCGTCCGCTTTTTTTGTTCCCGATACCAACGTGTTACTTTCCCTGGACGGGAGAATCCATCCCTTCCCACCTCAACGGAAGAGGGAAGTCCAAAGTACGCCCAATCAACAGATTTCATCGTTGCATCCCGATCCTTCACTCGTCTTTTTTCCTGTCACAAGTATGCAGAAGGAGGTATTCGCCATGCAACTGCAAACCGCACCTCAGATTTCAGTCTAGCTTTCCCCTGTAGGTTTGACTGCGGATGGTGTGCTACAGTTGGTCCTGTGCCTCGAAACAG
>DASSXK010000150.1:0-10407 GCA_035703945.1 Ktedonobacteraceae bacterium
GATTGCGCCGCAAGCCATCGATAATGACTCATCGGGTCAACTCCTGAAAATCACCGTTGATGCCTCGCACAACCTTTGGGCCTTGGGCCTTGATCCAAATGGGAATACGCTCCTCCTGAGCCTGAACAAGGGTATATGGACATCTTTCCCGGTACCAAACCTCTTTACCGCTTCTAACACAGCAACCATCTATAATCAGTATCAAGACCTGTCTATCACCAATTCCCAGGATATCTGGTTGGCTGGTGAAAAAGTTCGGACCTCCAACCCATCCGGTGATACGACTTACACACCGCTTGTCGAGCATTGGGATGGTCATCATTGGCAAGCAGTCTCTGAGCACTATCATGACAGTGCCAGCCTGCTAGCGATCTCTGTCTCCTCTGGCATCGTCTGGAGCATCGGTTTCACCTATTACCCTGGCCAGCCTTTCCAGCCTTTCGTCGCGACTACCTGCAAGTAAAACCTGGAAGAGTATCGGCGGGCACGTTTCCACTATACATGGGTGCGTGCCCGCTTTTGTATTACACCAGGATGATAGGTGAACATGCCGCACCAAAAGCGCCCCCGAGCAATATTTTTGGACCGAGAAACGATATTTAACAGGCAGGCTTATCGATGGCCCTATTGATAGAAGAAAAAAAGTAATCGGGAATAGGCTTTTGTTATCATAAGTGAGAAATAAATTTATGAAGCACCCAGGTCCTGGTGCCGGGCATAAAATTATGGTGCAGGTGTGTTACCATGAGTAGCAATACATAAGTAGACAAGTGAGGGCAACTTCCAGATGACAAAATTATACGATATGATTATTATTGGCTCGGGACCTGCGGGCTATACAGCGGCGATCTACGCGGCTCGGGGCAGCCACAAAGTTCTGATGCTACAGGGATATCAGACAGGCGGCCAGTTGATGTTAACCAGCGAGGTTGAGAATTATCCTGGCTATGAAGAGGGCATTATGGGCCCTGAGATGATGGAAAAATTTGAGATGCAGGCCAGGCGTTTCGGAACCGAAATGATTCAGGAAGATGTTATCGACGTCGATTTCTCGCAGCGCCCGTTTATCGTCAAAACCGATAACGAGACCTACCAGGCTCGTGCGATCATCATTTCGACCGGAGCAAGCGCCAAGTGGCTGGGTCTAGAGAGCGAAAAACGCTTGCAGGGTCGTGGCGTCAGTGCCTGTGCAACCTGTGATGGCTTCTTCTTTAAGAACAAAGAAGTTGTCGTAGTTGGCGGTGGCGATACGGCGATGGAAGAGGCGACCTTCCTGGCACGCTTCGCGAGCAAAGTGACCCTGATTCATCGCCGCGAGAGCCTGCGTGCCAGCAAAATCATGCAGGAGCGCGCCCAGGCCAATCCCAAGATTTCATTCATCTGGAATACCGCCATCGAGGAAGTTCTGGGAGACGACGCGGTCACAGGTCTGCGCTTACGCAATTTGAAGACCAACGAGGTCAGCGAATACCCCACCCAGGGTCTGTTCCTGGCTATCGGACATCAGCCAAACACCAGCCTGTTCAAAGGCAAGATAGAGATGGATGGAGTTGGTTACATCGTGCCGGTTGAGCACACGATGACAAATATCCCCGGTGTCTTCGCCGGTGGAGATGTCACCGATCACCGCTATCGCCAGGCTATCACAGCGGCAGGCGACGGCTGTAAAACGGCGATTGACGCCGAGCGCTGGCTGGCAGAGCAGGGTGTCGATGTTGGCATTGAGGACTGGAACTAACCTGCCCTTCACTTCTCCAGATAAAACCTTTTAGAGACAGTTTCCAAAGCAAGCTTGTTTAGGAAACTGCCTCTTTTTTTTATCCTGCCGATCCTCTGTTCCAGAGCATGCCCTGGCCACGCGCGGTGCAATTGGTAGCTGCTATAAAATCCTGAATTCTGTTATAATTGACTCAGTTCTCCCCTGATAGGCAAAAAGCACAGAGTTTTGTGCTTCTACTTGAGAGGCCGGGTTTTCTTATGGACATCATAGACAATACTGAGGCCACCTTACCTCAACCCTCCCAGACCGCAACGGTGCGGCGCGTCACTCTGTTTGAGCAGATCAATCTCAATCTCTTCTGGTTCGCCAACAATTTCCACTGGCAGGCCCTGTTGGCAATCGTTTTGCCCAGCATGGTCGTCAAATATCTGGGCGAGGCCAACAAGGATATCAACCTGACATTGGTTGTAAGCTGGGGCACGCTGGTAGCGGTCGTGGTCAATCCCCTGGTGGGGGCGCTATCGGACTACACGACGCTGCGGCTAGGACGACGCCGACCCTATATGATCTTTGGCACCTTTTTGAATGTACTGGTCTTGATCGGCTTCGCCTTCTCGCCGGGCTGGTTTCCCAATGCCGCCTTGCTGGGCATTTTCATCTTCCTCTTCATCCTCTTGCAATTCAGCAACAATCTGGCAAACTCGCCCTGGAGCGCAATTATCGCAGACAAGGTTCCGAAAGCCCAGCGAGGATTTTCCTCCGGCTTCTGTGGTCTTTTCACGCTGCTGGGCTTGATTGGCGGATCGCTAACGGCTGGAGTACTGCTCAATAAAAAGGATGCCCTGCCACTCTATAATAATGAGATTATCCGCATCTTCCTCTTGATCGCCGCCATCCAGATCATCGTTGTGGCCTACACGGTCCTGACCGTCAAGGAGACACCGCTACCAGCAGAGGCACGTTTCAGCCTGCGGGAAAGTGTGCGCGATCTGATCTTCAAACCGACGCGCTATCCCGACTTTTCCTGGGTGCTGCTTGCTCGTTTGCTGGTAATGATGGGTGTCTGGGGGGTATTTTACTTCCTGCAATATTACTTTGATGATGTCTTGCATGTCTCAGGCGAACAGTTTTCGGGTGCGCTCTTCTTGCCGATCATGCTGGCAACGGCCATGCCGACCTCAATTCTGGCGGGTTGGGCCTCGGATCGCTGGGGACGCAAGAGCCTGGTCTATCTCTCAGGTATCAATATGACGCTGGCCTGTCTCTTCTTCATCTTTTTCCAAAATCCGACGGGGGCTTTGATCGCTGGAGCCTTCTTTGGGATAGGTTACGGGGCCTATACGAGCGTGGACTGGGCGCTGGCAACGGACGCCTTACCCCCAACCGACGAGGCTGGCAAGTTTATGGGTCTATGGTCCGCTTTTGGGATTCTACCGCAGGTGATTGGAATTGCCGTGGGAGGGGTTATGCTCCAACTCGCACATGGACTCCCCAACCACTTCGGCTATACATTGCTGTTCCTGCTGACGATCTTCTACTTTGCAATCGGAACCGTCGTCATACGCCAGATCAAGGGTGTACGCTAGCATCTGTCATTTGCGCAGACAAAAAAGCGATCCCCTCTACTTTTGATGGTAGAGGGGATTGCTCTATTTTTATGAATAGAAGCGTAAGCTTACTGTACTGAGCCTTCGTAGATGCCCATGATTGTGCCAAGGAACTTGACAGCATCATCGTGCTTGCGCTGGAAGGAGTTGCGGCCCATGATCGAACCAAAACCACCACCGTCGCGAATCGCACGAGCCTCATTAAAGACGTTCTCGTCAGTATTGGCAGCCCCACCGGAGAAGATCACGATACGGCGACCATTGAACGAGCTCTGGACCACGTGGCGAACACGATCAGCCAGGGTTGAGATCGGAACCTCATACTTCTGGTAGGCCTTCAGGGCCTCAGGCTGCTCAATATGCTCGGTAGGAAGTTTAACCTTGATGATGTCTGCACCAAGCTGGGCAGCGATCTGAGCAGCGTAAGCCACAACATCAATCGCGGTCTCACCAGCTTTGCTGATCGAGCTACCGCGCGGGTAGGACCAGACCACAACTGCAAGGCCAGCATCCTTGGCCTCGGCGACCAATTCGCGCAGTTGCTCATACATCATGTTGCGCTCGGTCGAGCCTGGATAGATAGTAAAACCAACGGCCGAACAACCCAGGCGCAATGCATCGCTCACGCCGGCTGTAACAGCCGAGATTGGATCTTTCTCATCGTTCAAGGTATCGTGGTTATTGCACTTCAGGATCAGGGGAACTTCGCCGGCGAACTCACCAGCCGCCGCTGCCATCTGTCCCAGGGGAGCCGCATAGGCATTACAGCCAGCATCAATTGCCAACTGATAATGATAACGAGGATCATAGCCTGCGGGATTGGGAGCAAAGCTGCGTGCTGGGCCATGTTCAAAACCCTGGTCTACCGGCAAAATAACCATTTTTCCGGTTCCACCCAGACGACCATGATTAAGCATACGCGCCAGGTTAGTGCGTACTCCTGGATTCTCATCAGAATACCAGCTTAAAATTTCACGAACGCGCTCATTATTCATTGTATTGTTCCTTTTCACTCCTCGATACGTGACAGCCTTATCACGCATGGTGGTGTTATGCATCCAATCCATAGTATTGTATCACGTCACGAACGTTTTAACGGCTAAATGCCAGAAATACAGTCTCGCAAGTCGCTCTCAAGCGATGCGAGAGGGTTAGCACAAAGCTCTTGCTTTGTGCTTCAGTAAGGAATTTCTCCTTACCCGCCAATGGATAGCCAGTTAATGATTCAAGATCTGATAGTCGCCCTACCAGCCTCTACTAATACAATAGGGTTTGAAAAATAACACGCACCTTCACAAAATACTGGCGACATTACCAGCGTTTGAGTAGATGAGCAACCTTCCCCTGTGAGGTAAGTTCATACCGCACACGATCAGGATTTATATTCTCAAACTCCGCCACATCATCAGCCGACACAATTGTATCATGTGGATGAACAACTTGCCAGATGCCGCTCACAACCGCTGGCACTCTGTTCTTATCCCCCATCCGATAGATGTAACGACGAGGCATCTTAAGATTTCGAGCTTTATGCTCAGCACGGCCAAAGGCCGTTTTGGCGGCAGTATCATCCAAATAAGGATCAATAACCTCAAACATCTGCGGCTCACGGTTGCGCGGCACATCGCTGACATACAGGAAGATAATCGGATGGCCGCCGCTCTCGCTGACTGCTGATTGAACAACCGCCAGATCACGGTTCTCATTGCCGGTTAACAGCGCCAGAATGGCATCGGGCATGCGACCCTCAATCCCGGTAATCACGACAGGTGTACGTCCACCACGCTCGTGCTGGCGATAATTCAGATAGGCAACCCCCATCCCAAGCAATGAAAAGGCTCCGCCGAAGATCGTTGCCAGTGGCTTGGCAACCAGGTTCGTTCCCCAGGCCAGCAACACCAGAACGGTTGTGATAATACCCAGCACATAGTCTGTCGTTGGCCAGGCACCCAGGATATTTTCGCGGGAAAACTCCGGCTCGACCATGTCATGCGACATTGATGAGGCACCATTGCCATTCGCTGAAGCGGAGGAAATACTTCCAGCCACGGGAACAGATCCTGCAAAAGAAGTGCTCAGCGGGCCATTTGTGGTCTGACCATCGGATTGAAAGCCATTCAGCAGGGTAGACTCCACTTCACCGCCAGAAACAAACTCTCCGCCCCTCTCGCGAGCTTTTAAGAGTCGATGGGCATTGCGGCGTTCACGATAACGAATAACATCCAGGCCGAGGCAGGTCAGGCTAAAAGCCCCTAGCAGACCAAAGGCATACATATCACCCAGTATATCAATGCGACCGTTGACGGCGACCAACACAATAATTGGGATACCAGTGGCAATCAAAATCGCGTAGTGAGGTGTACCGCGCAGGCGATTTCGTTGCAAGACAACTTCAGGGAAGAAATCCATTCGAGCAAGGGCCAGAAACACGTGATACGCACCGATGATCGCGGTATTGCTGGCAAAAACCAGGAGCGCGCTAGCACTGATCGCAACCTCTGTTTGAAGCACAATATTGCCCCAATGACCAGCCAGCAACGAAATAATCTGGGCAGATTGATTAGCATCGGCAGCAGCACTTGGAAGCAACAAGGTCGATAGGATTGTCAGCAGAGGACTGGTGATACCAATCGTCAAAACCACCATTAACAGGGCGCGAGAAGCAACTTTACTACGTGGGGTTTTCATCACCGGAGAAAGCTGCGAGATACTTTCCAGACCAGAGAAAGCCAGGAAAGAACCAGCAAAACCAATCAAGAGCGAGGTACCCGTCAGGTGGCCTTTGGAGAACATTTCGCCGACCAGACCAATGAAATCCAGGAGCGAAATATGTGTAAAGACAGTAACGAGAATTGCCAGATCGCTCACGAAAGCAATAATTGCGCCAACGAGGCTAACTTTCGCGCTTTCACTGATACCAAACCAGTTAAGAATACCCAGCAATACCAGGACGCCAATCGTCACACTTAATGAGACAAAGGGGGGAGCGAGCGCGGTAAAAACCACGCTGAGATAGAGCATTCCAGAAAGAGAGCTGATAGCCGCAGTCAGGAAATAATCCACGAGGATAAACATACCGCCGACGGCTCCTACCCAGTGATTAAGTGCCTGAGCAGCCACCGTTACCACACCACCACCCTGAGGAAAACGTTGTGTAACCTCCGCATATTTTAGTGTAAGCAGCACAAAAACTGACATTGTCAGAAAGACAAAGAAGCCAGCCAGGCTATGGACCGTCTGATACAGAATGCCCGGAGTATAATATACAGAGGTCCCGATATCTGCGAAGACAACGGCCCAACAAAGCAAAGGCCCTAAAGAACTTTTATCGTGTTCGGGCTCAGCGTTGCCTTGCGAAGGAGTTGATGATCCTTGAGTTACAGATTCCTGCGACATATCAATCCTTTGTAAAAACAATCAAATTTAGTAAACTACTCGCGTAGTGTATCATAGGGAATTATCACAATCAAATAACGTTTTACAACCCAAAAAATAGGACAACTTCAAAAAATTCAGCGAATATATGGCAAGGGGAGATGGCCGCCGCAGGCGGATGTAATACACCCCACAATCCATTGCGTTTCTTGCGCCCATACACCAATCGCGCTGGTAAGTGGCTCTAAAAGCCCTCTTACACAGTTTCTGGATCGAAAAAATCTGGCAAAGATGTGAGTAACAACGCATCGACATGTGTTACTTTCACAAAATTGGAACGTCACTATACGATAAGGTGGGGGAATCCAGGGTTTCGTTAGAATAAACGTTGTCTTCAGGAGGGTAGAGACATCCATCTGACAAATGCTGGTGTGATGCTTGCTAATATAGGAGATATTTATGACAACCAACGTGAATGCCTTTGACCACATATTAAACGAGATAACGAATCAGAAACAAGCACTCGATAAGCTTGCCGCAGAAAACACAGAACTGAGGCAACAACTCGAAGAGCTACGCAACGGCCGAGGCATTTTTATTGATTTCCAGGGAACGCGTTTTGCCCTCAGATCAGAATCAACGGAGGCTGCTCCCATAGAAGCGTCCGTAGCACATAACCAGGGAGAGGATCTTCCTTCCAGCCAGAGCGATGCTCTACCAGAGCGAGTGGAGGCCGAACCGATGCTGACACCAACAGCCCCCCTGAATGCCGACAAAGAGCCGCAAGAGCAGCCAAAAGGTAAAAAGCAGGCCAAAAAACAGCCCATGCCATCCTTCCTGGAGGAAATCATGCTCGATGAATTTACTAAGATCGCAACCAGCCCGATGACTGCCTGGAAAACAACTGAACGCCCAAAAGCAACCACAAAGATTGAAGCAATCCATGTCGAAGTTGCTGAGGAAGAAGAGAAGGAAGAGATCCGCAAATCTCTGGCTGGAAGTTTCCTTTTAGAATAATCAAATAATTGTTGCAGCTATTTACTTCTACGTTACTATACTATAGATACTGGATATGTACCTCAGAAGGTAATAAAAGCAACTCATATAATGTGGTGCAGGTGGCATGGTTTCCCCCTTCCACCTGCACGCTCATTTAAAACCAGAAGAACTTCTTCTTGCATCACATCTACATTTTCCACCACACATTACATTAAGACTATTCAATTGGCACGATCAAGCTTTACAGCTAACTATTGAAAGACACTTCCCAACGGCGCTCTCGCGCCTACTGAACGCTTATCAAGCAGGCTGCATTGGAAAGCTTCAATGTTGATCGTTTCTAGCAATGATTGTCCTGGCTTCTCAAGCGCGTTCAGTCAGTGAAGCGAATGGCTAACTTGTGCCACCTAAAAGCAAGCATTGAAAAAGGCGGAAGGAGAATATCCTTTCCGCCTTTTTCTCATTCCTCCATCGCTATGACTATTGGTTCTTACCTATTTACGAGAAACCTGCCGTCTCTTTACAAAGCGTCATTTTTCTGATGTTTCGTTTTCAATTTATTCATAGTCGAAATACGCAGAATCAAACAGCAGCCCACACCACAGGATACCGCCCTCATACATGAATTCAACCAGGTAAAGGTATATGAAACAACCAGGTTCCGACGATCACAGTGAACTGGACAGACTGATTTCGCAAAGCTTGCACCGGCGGGCGGATAAAATCCAGATCGATCCATTCTTCCAGCAACGCATCTGGCAAAATCTTCAACCGCGCTTTCGCAGGAAGAAAACACGCCAGCGGAAATACATCGCGATCGGTCTCGCAACCGCTGCCTGTCTGCTTATCTTGCTTGGAATTGCAACGCTCCCTCGC
Source organism: Ktedonobacteraceae bacterium (assembly GCA_035703945.1). Taxonomy (GTDB): domain Bacteria; phylum Chloroflexota; class Ktedonobacteria; order Ktedonobacterales; family Ktedonobacteraceae; genus DASSXK01. The sequence continues at coordinate 8,578 of DASSXK010000150.1, forward strand.
TGGCTGCCTGTTGAGCCAGCGACGTTACAGCCCCAAATATATGTCACAGGCCCGAGCTTAAAAGCGCCTGCACTGCTTGCCAGGGACGGCCAGATCATCTCGCTCGATCCACGAGAGCAGCATCTCATCTATACTCCCGCCAATCAACCTGGCGTGATATATACTGCTGATCTAAGCAATCCAATCGCCAGCAACCATCTGGCGATGCGCTACGCCAGAGCAGAGGATTGGTCTGCGGATGGAAGTTCATTGATTGCTACAATCCAGCCTGAAGGGAGTCCACTGCCATTGCTGGCGCTGGTCTCGCCGATTGGTGGCTATATGCATCCTCTGGCTCACTACACCTCAACGGCGGCGGATTGGTTGCCCGGCTCGTCAGAAAAAATCAGCTTTGTCACCCAGAAGACAAATAAAGCCGATTTCTGGGAGACAAGTCCGACCGGGAAGCAAACAGCCTTGTTATACTCGCTTCCCTTTACAGAGGTCGTGCAACAAATGGCCTGGTCGCCCGATGGCAAGAGGCTGGCACTACTTGTAACAACCAAAAGCCAGGCGGGCTCACAGCCCTCTGGCGAGAAGCTACTTCTAGTGAGTGAACAAACAGGGCAAACAAGCGAGTTCGCGCCATCCGCTAATGTGACGTTGTCCGATGCGTGCTGGTCTCCCAATGGGCAGTATCTAAGCCTTGTCAGCCAGGATTCACAACGGCAGACAACACTTGTCGCCTATAACGTCTCACAAAAGAAGGTGGCGTTTAGTTCAAAGTTGCAAGGGAAGCTAGAGGGCTGGGGCTGGTCGCCTGATAGCCGGGTCCTGATCTATAGTGACAATGGCAAGCTTCAGAGCCACACACTGTCAGGCAGGCCGATACGCTTTGCAGATAACGGTCAGCGCTTTAGCTTCCCCATCTGGCTACACAATGGGCAGATTCTTTGCCTGGCAACACACGGCAACACCAGCACCTTGCTCTACCTCGTTCCCGCGAAATCCTGAGAAGGGATATAATACAACGCCCACTGAACACCTTCGTCCAGCGGGCGTTAAAAGCAGCGGCATTGCTGCTTCCCCAAACGCAAAAGTGAAGATTCTTTAAGGAATCTGGAAGTTAATTGATGATTGGGGAGATGTATCCTGAGCCTGGAAGATCAGGCTATAAGAAGTGCTCCCTTCAGGCATCGTGAACGTAACGGTACCTGACTGATTGGTTGTGCCAGAAGCAAACGAAGTCGGAAGTGTGTAGCCACTTTCAGGTGACACTTTGGTCGTGCCCGTTTGGAGCCGTAAAACGCTTGAAGGATCAAAGTAGACCGTATTTGCGCTGGGATTATCAACCGAGAGCGTCACCGTGACATAGCGATTGCCGTTAGTCACTTGCTTATCATTGCTACTCCAACTTCTAACAGCCTGAGTCAAGGTCCATTTAATTCCGGCATAACTCGAGGTTCCACCGGGCATCACAGTTTTATCCTGGTATTTGCTGAGATCTGTATTTTGGACCAGGGGAATATTCATCTGAGCCTCGGACTGCGTACCCAACCGCAGCACAGTCTTGCTTACATCCAGATTCTGAGGAACCTGGAAATCGCTCCAGTTTATTTGGTTCGACTGTGAGTTAGGCGGCGTTAAGTGCTTTTCATTGACTGGAGTCACAATCGTTCCATCGGGCAGTACCAGACGCAGCACATCATTATATCCATAATAGGCACCGCTTGTTGTGGCGTTATTCTCCTTAAAGTTCACACGCAGCACGCCTGGTTTATCCGCACTCAATGACGTATCATCGGCGAAGGTTGAAGCAAGCTGGGCGCTGCTAAAGGTCAACTGGATACC
>DASSXK010000193.1:0-2871 GCA_035703945.1 Ktedonobacteraceae bacterium
AACCTCCTGGAGATGAACACTTTTTCTTCTGTGATCTATCTTACCAGGAGGGTTTCCTTATCCCGAACTCACGTTAATATAGTAATCTGTACCGTTTTTAGAAATTCGCTAAGACGATGGGGGTACAACAGATGGAGATCGAAAAAGAGAACACATATTTTGTCGGGCAGAGTCCATCCGAGGCCTCACGCCTGGAAAACCAGGATCATCTTTTAAACATGCAGGGATTGCTCACGCCCCTGACAGCACAGGAGCAGTCACAGCTTAAAGATGTGCTGGACCTGGCCTGCGGAGCGGGAGTCTGGGGGAGCGAGGTAGCCCAGACCTTGCCTGACTGCCAGGTGCTTTGTACCGATGCTGATGCCGACATTGTTGAATATGCCCGAACGACAGCCGAATTTCGAGATCTCAGCAATATCAGCTTTCAGATCATGAATGCCCTCAAGCCTTTCCCCTTTGAAGACAACTCCTTTGATCTCGTCAATGCACGTTTCATCAACGGCTTCCTGATGAAGGATGATTGGCCTGTGATGCTGCGCGAGATTCACCGTGTGGTCCGCCCCGGTGGTCTGATCCGCCTGACAGAGTACGAAATGGGAATCAGCAATGGTCCGGTAAGCGAGAAGCTAACAAATATCTATTTACAGGCCTGGCGTCAGGCCGGAAGAAGCTTCTCACCCGGTGGGCGCACGCTGGGGCTGCTTCCAGTCATGCCCCGTTTGCTTGCTGAAGCTGGATTCAAGAATTTCAGGCGTGAGCCGCACCTGGTGGATTATTCCTATGGCGAAGAGGCGCACGAAGCCTGGGTCCAGAATCTCAAGGTGCTCTACAAGCTGGGCCAGGGCTTCCTGACAAAGGTTACAAAAGTCATCTCCGAAGACGAAATGAACCGTTTGTATGATGAGGTCGTGGCCGAAATGGATACCGAAAGCTTCAGCGCGATCTGGATCTTTATAACCGTTGTAGGCCAGAAAGCGCTGGAATAAAAGACTCAGGGGTGCAGGGGACGAAGTTCCCTTCCAGGGTGTCGGGACAGAATCCCGACAAAAAAGGCAACCCCCTCACCCCAGCAGCGGCAACGAATCAGCAGCCTCCACCTGAGCCCCCATCGCGACCAATGCTTCGCGAACCTCAGGGGAAACACCACGCCAGAAGTACGCGATCACCCGTGGAGCCTCGGCCCGATGTTGTGCCAGATCCAAAAGCACCTGAACACGCACACGCAATCCCGTTTGTGGATCACTCCAGTCCGAGCTATCACGATCAAACGGGAAAAGCAGGGTCGGGACCAGCCACTCGCGCCCACCATCTGCCATCACCAGAACAGTTAGAGACTTTTGCTGCGTAGGATCAGTGACCTGTTGCTCAACCCCCACCAAACCGGGACGGCGCAGGGCACAGGCCAGAGTGGCACGAATGTCGTCAAGGATAATGCGAGACTTATCAACTCCATCAAAATCGTAACGAGCATCATCACCATGCTTGATATAACTCATAGCATCCATAATGCTTTTTAAATTTTCTTCTTCTCTCTTAGCACGATCAAGGAGTACACTGCCTCCAGTCACATCCAGGTGCTTTTCAAGCTGCTCACGCAAAAAAGTGGCATTATAAACCGCATCTAAATCCCCCAGGTTTGGATTGTAGCCCGCCCCATCGTGGATAACCAGACCCCCAGAAGGAAGATGATCGAGCCGTTTGATCCATGACCAATCAGGCGTTACCCCCAACCTGGAAATGATGGTAGGACTCAGATAGCAGCGCCAGGGAGATCCCTCTGTACGCAGGCAATCTTCTATATCGCCTCGCTGTAGGCTCTCAAGGGCCTCAACAATAACATCATCAATTGAGTTAAAATTAGATTCCACAAAGTAAGCGATCTCAGCCCCAACTTTTTCACATAGGCTAACCCATTGTTGAGCAAAGACCTCGACTCTCATTGGATCACGCTGTATTTCTGAAAGTTGGATCTTTGAAATAGCCGTTTCCAGAACCTGATAGGAGGATTCTGGCCGAGCTTTTAAAAGCCAGAAATCCAACCCGAAGGTGCCGAAATTATCGCACGTAATATGTTCATATTCTTGCGAAGCGATAAATTGTATCGTTTGTTCCGTGTCGTGACGGAGGTGCTCCAAGTTTCGATAATCAAAAGTACGTTGTATGAGGGACAGGCCGCCTAATGCCTCCAAAATCTTTCGTACAAGATCCTGTCGCCAGGTTGGATGATCGGAAGGAATCGGGACAAACAGAAGGCCCTTGGCTGGTTCCATAATGAGCATGCTCCTTGTTCTTACATTCTGGTTAAATTTTACACCAGCGATTGCTTGGTGGATCAGGAAGTGTATAGTTGATCTGTTTCACATAAATCTGCTTGATCTTAGCTATGTTTGGATCACTCATATTCCGGGCTTTAAGTGCTCGCAGAAGCTCCGTCCCCACATTCCAATCAATGCCCTTTCCCATTCTGGCTGAGGATACTATAATACCGATTCCTTGCCCTCCGAGCTGTATATACCTGGGATCTCGAGCGTAGTTTGCTAACTGATCTACAATGTCATTAAAAGACTGGCTACCTTGTGTGATATTATCGTACCCTTTAGCTTCGTACCAGATATTATTTTGGCTAATAACATCTGCTTGTCCAGCAAGATCACCACTAGGGAGGCGATTTAGTAATGGCACTTCCATTAATTTTGCCCCTACAGCCTGGCCTCCTTCCCACTGAACTACAAATCCCTTCAGGTTGCCTTCCCATCCTCTTATATTCGATGGAGTCAGATCCTGCCAACTATTCGTTTCAGGATTAAGTTTTTTGGTTAAAGCTTGGATTAAATTTTCTATGTCATTGGCAAATGAGTCGTATTTTGGATT
>DASSXK010000542.1:0-5746 GCA_035703945.1 Ktedonobacteraceae bacterium
CGAAAAAATCTTCAAAGAAGTAAGCAAGCCTCTTGCTTGTTCCATTCCCTCCTGGCGTTCTATGGTACTACCTGGACGCCAGGAGAGGCATGTGATAGAACAAGATTCCAGTTCCTCTTGTATCAGGGAGCCTGTGGGTGGTCATGCAGGAACCGCTCAACCTCGGCATGCTCCGAAGCTTTCAGAGGACGAAAACCTCCCTGATCGTTAATGTAGACAATCTCAGTTCCCTGGATATGCAAGATCATATCGGGTTTATGGTCCCCATTTACGTCTGCAAAACTGAGGGTTGCTGGTGTTAGATCGTCGCTCTGTCCTAAAAGTTGCGGCCCGTTATAGACTTTGGAGTGCGCGGGATCGCCGCCCTGAATTTCAAATATTTCTATATGTCGATTCAAGTTGATGACGAGAAAATGGCTGGGGCTACTGGCCGAGTCATTGTGACCGACAACCTGGTCTGTCTGGTAGGTGCGAGGGCGACCATACTGTAAATCATCATGAACGATGCTGATCCAGTTGGCAACGTTGATGATAATGGACCAGAGGATGATTGCTCCCAACATCCCCAGACCAACATAGAGAACCGGAGATTTCTGATAGGTCTTTTGCTGCTGCGGCGTAAGATGCTTGAGATCGATCATTGGCCGAGTCGCAGTCATCGGCCGTTTTTTGGGGAGTGTTTTTGTGAATCCAGAAGTCCGACGCGTATTTGTAGATGTATGAATATTCTTCTGCCCATCACGATCCACACGCAACCACTCCTTGATTTCAATATTCATGTCCGTCTGGCGAGACTGGAGGCGCGAAGCTCGCGTGACCCTCGGCCCCTGGCCAGAGGCGACAAATGTACGCCTGCCAATTGTTCCTGTCTCTTCAGCAATTGGGCGGTAGCGCAATGCACTGCGAGGTGCAATTTTGTCGGTTTTATCTACCACTGGCATCTGCTTGCTCCTTTCCTCTCAGGCTCTGACGACTCCCTTTCCTTGCCAAAGGAGGCCTCCAGAATGGAGGAAAATTAGAATATACGTTCTAACTCATAGATCAGTTTGATCTCAGGTATTGTACATGTAATTTGATACGATTGGACCAAAAGTAGCCCATTACGGTACAAAAGTTGTAACACAGGACTACTTATTATTCATGACGTAGAACATCTATCGGGGCTGTAAGCCAGTTTTTGAGGCGCTCTGCTTACACTCAAAATGTACCATACCTCTGGCGGAAATTCCAGGTGTCTATAAGACAGTTTCCTGGTCCAAAACATTTTGCAGGTCGGCTGGTAGGGGAGCTTCCAATTGCAAGAGGGCAGCGGTATTTGGATGCTTGAATTCCAACTGATAGGCATGCAAGAACTGGCGCGTCAGTGGGATATCCTTCAGAATCCTTTTTGAGCCATAGACAGGATCACCAACAACGGGATGACCAATCGCCTTGAGATGGACCCTGATCTGGTGCGTACGCCCGGTTTCCAATTGCAGGAGCAAGAGCGTATGATGCTGAAATCGCTTCAGAACCTTGAAATGCGTGACAGCCTCGCGACTTCCGATCGCCGTAATCTTCATCTGCTGACGATAGCGAGGATCGCGACCGATCGGGGCGTCGATACTGCCTTGATCCAGCGAGACGATGCCATCCGTCAGAGCGATGTAGCGTTTGGTGATATGGTGCTCTTTCATTTCTTCGGTTAGCTTTGCCAGCGTGCGGGTATTTTTGGCAACGATCAGCAGACCAGAGGTATCTTTATCCAGGCGATGGACGATGCCCGGCCGTTCCTCTCCGCCGATACCTTGCAGCTCGGGACGATAAGAGACCAGCGCATTCACAAGGGTATCATCGTGATGCCCAGGGGCAGGATGTACAACCATGCCAGGAGCCTTGTTGACGACCAGCAGATCGTCGTCCTCGTAGATAATATCCAGAGGGGCCTCCAATGGCACTGGAACGGCACTGACACGCTGTGGTGCCGGTTGTTCAGGGAGTTGCACGGCATCGTTAAGCCGTAGCACATAGCCCGGCTTACTGCTTTTCCCATTCACCAGGATCGTTTTCTCACTGATGAGTTGCTGAATCGTGGTACGTGAGATTTCTGTTAGAAAGGCCGAAAGATAACGGTCCAGGCGTAGGCCGACTGCTTCCTCTGCGATTGTAAGGGTCTGGAGCGTGTCCTCGCCTGACGTGGTGTTTGTATTATGCATCTTGTTCTCTTGACTGTAGTGGTTGATTTACCGGCTGCTTATTGTCATCACTGGTATCACCATCCACCTTATCGGTCTCCGCTGGCGTGTTATGCTGAAAGCTGCCAAAGAGGAGATAGAGAAAGAGGAAAAAGATTCCAACGGAGATAGCGGCGTCGGCGACATTAAAAATTGCAAAGCTAAAATGGATTTGGGGGATTTGGAACCAGATAAAATCTACGACCGCCCCACCATGCTGGAGCCGATCTAACAGGTTTGCCAGAGCTCCACCGATGATCATTCCGAAAATCAGTTTATAGAGCAGCGATCCGGTGTTGCGTGCGCGAAAGTAAAGATAAGCAATCACACAAACGGCTATCAGGATTAAAACGCCCAGCACAAGTGGATTCTGAAACATGCTAAAGGCGGCCCCGCTATTTTGAATATAGTAGAGCGTGAGATAGCTTCCGATTAAGGAAACTATCCTGGTTGGGTCCTGTGGAGGACTCAAATGTGTGATCACAAGGTATTTCGTCCATTGGTCCAGACCAATAATGATGAGTGCAACCAGTAGTGCAATCCCATCGTTTCTGCGTGCGCGTTTCGCTGTCAAGATACAGCACTTCCTTTCATCGGCGGTAGTCGCCTTGTATTGTAACCGATCTACCGCCGCTTGAAAAGGCTAAGATCATGCAGAGGCTTCTAGCGCAGTCCTGATTTTAATTCGCTGGATAACGATCTGGATCTTGGTCCAGCGTTTCGCGTTCAACAATCTCCTGGCATTCAACATCGCGCTCGGCCCAGGGAAGTGCTTCAAGACGTTTCTCCGGAATAGGCTTGCCGCAACGAAGGCATTTCCCATAGGTCCCATTTTGAATGCGTAGCAGGGCGGCCTGAACCTCCTGAAGCAGCGATTGTTCATTGGCTCGCACAAGGCGCTCATCTTCCGATTCATTGGAATCAATAGCGGCCTCTTCAAAATCTTCCGGACTATCATGCGCTTCGATCGGGTCCACCGGCTTAGGAGAAGCCTCGGTTAATCGAGAAATGCTTTCCTGCAACTCTTTCTGCTTCTCTTGCAGGCGTTTTTTCATCGCCTCAACATTGATTGCCATAATATTGCTCGCTTTCTACGTTTCCTAATCGTGTTATCCAGATGTCTCCTGTGGTAGTAATACAGTATAGCGCACGGAAATGAAGATGGTGAGGGTACCACAAATGGTGAAAAAGCATCTGCCATTTGTTCGCAGTTTATACGTATTGAAGGGCTACCAGGAAATACCTACTTGCAAAATTTGTGTTTTACTGTCACATTGTATAACGCGAGAACCGCAGACCGGGCTTCATATTGGAAGCAGCCATTTCTTTTCTGTGCTATCCTTGAGACTGTTGGACCCGAAACTACAGGTAGAAGGATCTATTTACATGTCAGATAACAGACAACACGACAGCTCTTCGTATCTTCCGAAGGCATCTGATCCAGGCGAGAGTACTTCTCTTTTTAGCGATTTTGACCTGTACCTGTTTGGGCAGGGCAAAGAGTATCGCATCTACGAAAAGCTTGGCGCACATCCCAGAACCCTTAATGGTGTACGTGGCGTCAACTTCGCGGTCTGGGCTCCCAATGCCCTGACAGTGTCGGTCATGGGAGATTTTAATCAGTGGAATCGTGGCTCCCATCCCCTGAAATTACGCCATAACGATCTGGGTATCTGGGAAGGCTTCATTCCAAACATCGGGGTCGGAACACTCTATAAGTATGCAATCTTCTCCCGGGAGCATAACTACGCGACGGAGAAGTATGATCCCTATGGTTTTGGGGCCGAACTGCGTCCCTTAACGGCCAGTATCGTGGAGGATATCCATCATCATAGCTGGGGCGATGATGACTGGATACAAAAACGTCAAGAACATCAGGGACTCAACACTCCGATGTCGATCTACGAAGTTCATCTCGGCTCCTGGCGGCGCAGACATACCGATGTTGTCGAGGGCGGAAAGGATCATTTCCTGACCTATCGAGAGCTGGCTCACGCCCTGGCGGATCATGTGACGGCGCTTGGCTTTACACATATCGAGCTGATGCCGGTCTCCGAGTATCCCTTCGATGGCTCCTGGGGCTACCAGATTACTGGCTACTACGCCCCGACCAGTCGTTATGGCACGCCTGAGGACTTCCAGTACTTCGTCGATTATCTGCATCAGCGCGGCATTGGTGTGCTACTGGACTGGGTGCCGGGCCATTTTCCCAAAGATGGGAATGGCTTGAACTATTTCGATGGAACGCACCTCTACGAGTATGCTGACTCACGTAAAGGCGAGCATAAAGAGTGGGGCACGCTGATTTTCGACTATGGTCGTAGCGAAGTCCGCAATTTCTTAATTGCTAATGCCCTTTTCTGGTTACGCGAATATCATATAGACGGGCTACGAGTTGACGCGGTCGCCTCGATGCTTTATCTGGACTATCTGCGCAAGCCGGGCGAATGGGTGGCAAATGAATTTGGAGGACATGAGCATCTGGAAGCCGTAAGTTTCCTACGTCAGCTCAATGAGGCTGTCTACGCCGAGATGCCAGGAACACTCACAGTTGCCGAGGAATCGACGGCCTGGCCTTTGATCTCACGCCCAACCTATGCTGGAGGGCTTGGCTTTAGCATGAAATGGAATATGGGCTGGATGCATGATATGCTGGAATACATGCATCTGGACCCGATCCATCGCCGTTTTCATCACAATAATATTACCTTTTCCCTGATGTATGCCTACTCCGAGAACTTCGTGCTGCCACTCTCACACGATGAGGTCGTGCATTTGAAAGGCTCGTTGCTGACAAAGATGCCCGGGGATCTATGGCAACGATTCGCAAACCTGCGAGCCTTCTATGCTTATATGTGGGGTCATCCCGGTAAGAAGCTACTCTTCATGGGAGGAGAGTTTGGCCAGTGGCACGAGTGGGATTTTGCCCAAAGCCTGGATTGGCATCTCACCGAGCCTCCCAGCGATCCTCATCATCGCCAATTGGAGGACTTTGTCGCTGCTCTCAATCAGTTATATAAGCAGGAGCCAGCCCTGAGCCTCTTTGACTACGATCCCAAAGGATTCCATTGGATCGATGCCAACGACTCGGATAATAGCGTCATCTCCTTCCTGCGTAAAACGGAAAAGCCAGAAGAAACGCTGGTCTTTGTCTGCAATTTTACCCCGATCGCTCGCCATGGCTATCGAATCGGCGTACCTGAGACAGGGATCTATCGCGAGGTTCTGAATAGCGATGCCACACGCTACGGTGGTGGTGGGGTGGAAAACAGCGGTGATCGCAGCACCGAATCAGTAGGCTGGCATGGCTTTAAACAGTCTCTTACTTTGCTGCTTCCGCCACTTGCTACGATCATTTTGAAGTTTGTGCAACCGGCAAGCTCGGCTACAGAAAATGCCTGATGTTTTACCTATAAACGCGTTACCACTGAGATAAACATAACCAAGCAGGCTCAGTAAGAAAGAATCCGGCAATCCCTATAAATTGGAAGGATTGCCGGATTCTTTCTTATACCCATATTTATTTTTGCTTA
>DASSXK010000600.1:0-2971 GCA_035703945.1 Ktedonobacteraceae bacterium
GACAATACGTTAGTATCAGGTGGTTATGATGGCACAGTCCAGATCTGGAACACCTCTCCAAATCACAAACTTTTCTCATCTCGCAGACAATCCGTTTATCGGGGACACCAGGGGGCCGTGTATGCTGTGTCCTGCTCGCCCGCCGGGGGGGTGATTGCATCGGCAGGGCTCGATAAAACTGTTCAGATCTGGAATCCAACCCAATTGAGTAAGATCCTGAGTTATCACGAGCATAAAGGGGCAATTTTTGCGCTGGCCTGGTCTCCTGATGGTAAGAAAATCGCCTCGGGCGGAGAAGATCACACAGTCCATGTCTGGAACGCCAATTCCGGCCAGGGATTGCTCAATTTCCAAAAACACACCAGTGCCATAAAAACGCTGGCCTGGTCGCCCGATGCCAGATATATTGCCTCAGGCTCTCCTGATAAATCCATCCATGTTTGGGAATCTAAAACAGGAAATATCATCGCTTCCTATCGACGCCATACCGACGAAGTCACCAGCCTGGCCTGGTCGCCCGATGGGAAAATGATTGTCACAGGCAGTCACGATAAAACTGTTCATGTCTGGGACCCGTTCACCGCCCGTACGCTCATGATCTATAATGAGCACGGGAATATCATTAAAGCAGTCGCCTGGTCCCCTGATCAGCAACAGGTCGCTTCTGGAGGCGGACAGGAGGAAGACAAGAGTTATGCTATTAAGGTCTGGCGCATGTATTAATACTTCTCAGGGCTTGTGATTTTTATCACTATCCCCACTGTAACTGCACCGATACATTTACAACTGGACTTTCTTGCTTGTTACTTTTCCCGTTCGTCATTAGTATAGACTAGTACAGATAACTATAACGGTTACATCAGATGGTTTCCGCTTAACAGACGCGGGTAAAGAATAAGAAGAAGAGGAGAGGATGATGGGTCTCGAACCTCACCTTTTAAGCAAACACGAACAGAGGAACAGCGAGTAATGGTTCCAACTTCCACAATTTATTGCGATACATGTGGTGCCCCTAATCGTATCCAGGCCCGTTTTTGTACGGCCTGCGGACGCTTGCTGCCAACAAGCCAACCGGGCGCTAATCAGACCGTCACGGGTCTCCTTGTACCCAATCATCAACTGAAGCTGCGTTATCGCGTTGTGCAACAGGTAGGACAGGGAGGTTTTGGGGCCGTCTATAAAGCGGAAGACACGCAGTTTGGCAACCGCGTCGTGGCCATCAAAGAGATGAGCCAGAGCGGCCTCAATGCCCAGGAAATAGGCGAGGCAACCGAGGCATTCAAGCATGAAGCGCTGCTCCTTGCCGGGCTGTCTCATCCCAACCTCCCACATATCTATGAACAATTTTATGATGTTGGTCGCTGGTACCTTGTGATGGATTTTATCGATGGCGAAACTCTTGAAGCCCGCTTGCTCAACAAGGGCGGCAAACTGTCTGTTGGTGAGGTACTCGAGGTTGGGATTCAGCTTTCGCAGGTCCTCAACTACCTGCATAATCGGACACCACCGATTATCTTCCGCGATCTCAAGCCAGCGAACGTAATGATGACCTCCACAGGCCATGTCTATCTGATTGATTTTGGAATTGCACGGCTCTTCAAGCCGGGCCAGGCCAAAGATACAACCGCCTTTGGCTCGGCTGGTTATGCCCCTCCTGAACAGTACGGGAAGACTCAAACGACGCCCCGCGCGGACATCTATAGTCTGGGTGCAACAATGCATCAACTGATTACAGGCATCGATCCAACGGACAAGCCTTTTGACTTCGCCCCCCTCCACTTGCCAGCCAATTCGGCCTTTGACCGCCTTAATAGCCTGATCTTACAGATGGTCAGTATGGATATTAATAAACGCCCGCCCAATATGCAGGTTGTTCACCTGGATCTTGTGGACATCGCAGCCCTGGTTAAATCCCAGGGCCAATCGGCGGGAGCAGCAACGCCGATCGCCGCGCATAGCTTGCAATATGGCTCCAGCGCGGCCGCCTCGCTACAAGCGCCGGCCATTCAAACTTCGGGAAACGTATCAACAATTGGAACCGCCGTAAAGCCAATCGCTCCTCTGTTCCCAAATCCACACGGCTTACCTGCCTGCGTTTGCGCCGGCCATACCAGCCGCGTGACTTCAGTGGCCTGGTCGCCTGATAGTCAGAAGATCGCTTCCGCCAGCTACGATAAAACTGTCCAGATCTGGGAAGCCAGCACTGGCAAGTTGCTTCTGAGCTACCGCAACCACAGCGATCAAATCTTTGATGTGGCCTGGTCGCCCAATGGCCGCTATGTTGCTTCGGCGGGTCATGATCAAACGGTGCAGGTCTGGGACCCGCTAACAGGCAAGCCAGTGAACAATTATCGCGGCCATAACGGTCGTATTACATCAATCAGTTGGTCGCCTGATAGTCAGAAGATCGCCTCCGCCAGCGACGATATGACCGTTCAGGTCTGGGAAGCTGCTTCTGGCCGTTCGTTACCTCCCTATCGCGGACATCCAGATTGTCTTCTGGCCGTGGCCTGGTCGCCCGATGGCCGTCACATTGCCTCAGGTGGCAAAGACAAGATGATCCAGATCTGGGACCCCAATCGAGAGTCCCGTCTCTTAGCCCTGATCTCGCCTTTCCGCCGTCAGGTAACGCTTAGTGGCCACACCAACCGGATCAATGCCCTGGCCTACGCGCCTGGAGGACGACGCATCGCTTCCGCCAGTTCCGATAAAACGATTCGAACCTGGGATACCGCGACTGGAGCCAGCCTGTTCACCTACAGCAATCGTTCCAGTGGCATTAATACTGTCTCCTGGTCTCCTGATGGTAAGCGGCTCGTTTCGGGCGGCAACGACAAACTGGTTCAGGTCTGGGATGCCCAGGTTGGAGGTCATACCTTCACCTACAACCAGCACAGCGGCTTTGTCACCTGCGTAGCCTGGTCCCCTGATGGACGCTTCATTGCCTCTGGCAGCGTCGATCGCACCGTCC
>DASSXK010000764.1:0-7019 GCA_035703945.1 Ktedonobacteraceae bacterium
TCTGCCTTATCAAATGGCTGCTGGACTCCTTCTATCGAGTAGGCTGTGCAAAGAGGAAGGATGCTTTCGGGGGCACCTTTGGTGATCATTAGCGTTTCATGACTGCCTTCTACCACTATTGAGAGGCGGCGCCGTTCAAAATCGAACGGGATTTCATCGACTTTCTTATAGTTACTAACCTCGGGCCTGGCATATTCTTGAATGGCGGTGTCAAGCGGACTCTTGATGCCTGTTTCATACAGGCTGTTGAGGTAGGCATAGAGAAATACTGCTTCGGAAGGGTTGCCATTGAGGTCCAGACTCTGGGTTAAGGCCATCATGCCTGTCGTAAGTGTGCCGGTTTTATCGCTACACAGGACGTCGATACTCCCAAAGTTTTGCATTGATTCCAGATGTTTAACGATAACTTTTTGCTTGGCCATCCTGGCTGCGCCCTGTCCAAGCGTGACGGTTGTGATCATCGGCAAAAACTCAGGGGTCAGTCCAACAGCGAGAGCGATCGCGAAAAGGACAGATTCAAAGAGTGGATGCTTGAAAGCAACCCCGATCAAAAAGACAAACAGGATCAAGAAGAAGATCGTTTGCATGATCAGCAGGCCAAAATGACGGATGCCGCGCTCAAACTCGGTCTCCGGGGGCCGTTTCGCGAGGCGCACCATGATGTCACCAAAGGTTGTATTGTGCCCGGTTGCTGTCACCAGAGCTTTGCCGATGCCACTTACAATCGAGGTCCCCAGGAAAACCTGGTTGAAGGAGTCCGCAAGTTGTTGAGGGTTGAGCTGTGACTCATCCGCCGTCTTCTCGACGGGAAACGACTCGCCCGTCAGGGCGGCTTGCTGGACATGGAGGTCGGTTGCCTGAAGTAGAAGAGCATCCGCTGGAACAAGATCACCGGCCGAAAGCTGGATAATATCGCCGGGGACAACCAGGCGTCGGGGGAGCTCTATCCATTTGCCATTGCGCAGAGCCGTCGCAGTCGGCGCAACCCCAGCGCGGAGACGCTCGACGGCTCGCTGGGAGCGGAAGGTCTGCACAAAGTTGAGGGTGACTCCCAACAGCACCATCGTGGCGATAATCGCGGCGTTCAGCGCCTCTCCCAGCGATCCGGCGACGAAGGCTGCAATGAGCAAAATGATTACAAGCGGATTCAGAAACAGGCGCAAGAGTTGTACGACCTCGGCTGTTTGCTTACGGGTGGCCGGCTCATTAGGACCATATATTTCCAGACGCTTTTTCGCTTCTTGCTCACTTAAGCCTGCCTCTGAGGCCTGAAGCTGGACAAAGAGCTGCTCTCTTGAGAGATGTACCTGGTTTGATTGTTGGGATTGGTTTGGCTCGATTGCTGCATCGGACTGGACTGCTTTCTGCATTTGTCGCTCCATATTTCATTTAAGCTGACCCGACGTGCGCTAAATTATCAACAGTTTAAGCCAAAGTTTCTCTTTGTCCTGTCGTAGCTTTTTAGAGCCAGTGAGCCAGGTCAGGTTTGTCTTTTTGCCAGGTTTTCAACGCTCGAAGCTGCGGGGTCTTTATGAAGAGAGTCCCCAGGACATCAATGCCACTTGCAGGGGACGTAGTTCGCGTCGGCGCAGGGCAAGGTACATGGAGAGATTTAGACCGCTAGCTAAAAAAGCTCTGCGTCGAATCTGTGGCCGCCACTCCTCAAATTGTGCTCGCCCTTCGTTTTCAATCTCTTGTCGTAGCTGTTGGAGGGCGTCAAGCAGAATGTGTGGGTCCGGCGGGTTTTGGAATCTATTTGAAACGTACTTGCGTCCATGTCATTCCTTTTTCTGGAGAGCGGTCTATTCACGAGAACCGGCTCCTGCCTGTATGTTGTAGTTTTTGTTTTGCTGTAGAGAGTTTAGTGGGTGTCAGTCACAAGCTTGTCACAGGCTTAGAGGGGTATCTCACAAAGATGTCTCTATCATGATGCATCAGGGTATGAGCTTTGATTGATGTTAGAGGGTGCTAAAGGGTGAAGTAAAATTTTATTTTGCTCCAATACTCTTTCGATAAAGGTTTGCTTGACGCAGACGGCGTTACAATTTATCCTTAGTATAAAGTTTGTTCTTTCTGAATCTATGAACATTGTTCAGCACTCTCGCTATGAAGTAGCTTCTTATACTTATAGCGTTTTGTTACTCCAGTTATCCCGCTTATAGCGAAAAAAGGATGGTTGCTCATGGCTCGTTCTCTCCCTGTTTTAAATGGCTCTTCTTCGCCGGATCGAGAGGCGTTGCGTCGTGAGCAACTCCGCCTGGGGATTGGCATAGAAGTTATCACAATCGTCTGGATGGTGGTTGAGGCGAGCGTGGCCCTGATCGCCGGTTTTCTTAGCAGAAGCGTCTCACTTGAGGGCTTTGGCATTGATAGCATCATTGAGCTGATTGCCGGTGGTATCCTGCTGTGGCGGCTCCTGGTGGAGAGTCGTGGGGGATCAGCGGAACGGGTCGAGATTGCTGAACGTCGAGCTTCCTGGGTGACCGCGCTTGGTCTATTCGCGCTGGCAGTCTATATCGTCGCCGATAGTGCCTGGACGTTCTTTACTCAGACCCATCCCGAAGCGACCTGGTGGGGTGTCGGGTTGGCGCTGGCGGCCGCGTTGATTATGCCGTTCCTCTGGCAAGCGAAACTTCGGATTGCCAAAAGGATTGACAGTCGTGCGCTCAAAGCCGATGCGGCGTGCAGTGTCACCTGTGCCTATATGTCGCTGACCCTCCTGATCGGTCTGCTCCTCAACCACTTTCTTGGATGGTGGTGGGCTGATCCATTGGCCGCGCTGGCATTGGTCTACTTCATCGTGCACGAGGGGCGTGAAGCCTGGCACGAAGCCCGGACCGGCGAGACCTGCTCATGTGGCTCCGATGGGGACGATTGTTGCGAATCATGAGAGCTTTGCGAATGCCTGGTTAATAAACCATCTGTGCCCCTCGCGCATCTTTTGTTCGCTGGTAGCGTCTTCAGCCCATGACGCGAGCCTGGAAGCTGGTCGCAGGGCGGCGCAAAGATCCCAGTAGGGTAGGTTGGTAAAATCGAAGCTTGTCAGGGCCTCATATTGCCGGGTAAAATCCTGCATGGCTTCGATTCCAAATGCCCAGAGAAGATCGAGTCGGCTAATCGCGATGTCCGCGAGAGGATCACCTATGGCGGCGTCCTCCCAGTCAACGACGGCGGCAAGCTGACCACATTTCCATAAAATATTTCCCGGCCAATAATCTCCATGCAGCAGCGTCGAGAAATTCCGTTGTGTCAGGGGCCACGCTGCCTCCAGGACATCTCGAATGTGTCCCTCATCCAGGGATTCATCGAGTATTGCCGGTCGTGTTCTCAACTTTTCGCTGTAGAACTGCGTCTGGTCGAGCAGAAATGAAAGATCCAGCTTTGAGCAATTGATGGCATGAATCCTGGCCAGATGACTTGTAAATTGAGGGATCTGCTCGTCGATCTGAGTGGGCGCGAACTCCGGTGCTCCGTCGATATATTCAATGATGATATACGGCGTGGGAAAAATCTCGCCGGATTGATCAAGGTAGAGCGGGGTTGGTATGGATAGTCCAGCGGCTTTCAAGATCTGCAAAAGTTTGAACTCATCGGCTGCAACCTTCGGGTTCCGTTTAAGGTCCAGCGGACCATGCTGACGAATAACAATTTTTTGCACCTGCCCATCAGGTTGCGCGATTTCAAGCGCCGTCATCTGGGCAGAGATCCCGCCTTTCAGGCTCCAGCTACGGAGCAGTTTGCTCTGGGGCGCAAACTTTTGAATCACTTGTTCAAACTTGTTGTCTATCTCTAAGGACATATTTTCTCTCTGATCCATTCAGTTTCTCATACAAAGTCCATTTCCAGCTTCTGTGATATCAGGGCAGCGTACTGAAAATGGACCGACATACTATACTACGTTGTTGTGCCGCGCTAAGGTCACGCAACCGATGTGTTGATTCCAGGCGCGTGAAGTGAGGGCTTCCTGGGCGAATTGATTACCTCGGCATAATAGCGTTGAGGGAGTTGTTCTGCTTCAGCCTCACAGCTAATTTTGTGGGAACCCTACTTTGAACAAGCGACCGGCTTGCCAGCAACAGCAAACCGGCCGCGTTCAAATTACATGAAACGAAGTCAGGAATCTGGCGAGAATCAAATGGACTTCTCGCCCCGAACGCGGAGACCTTGTTTTTCGATCTTCTCGCGGAGCTTTAGAATGCCCTCGATCAAAGCTTCCGGTCGCGGAGGGCAGCCGGGAATATAGACATCGACGGGAACGACGGTATCGACGCCCTGAACGGTATAGTAGCTATCATAGAACTCGCCGCCCGAATTGGCGCACTGACCCAGGCTGATGACCCATTTGGGATCGGGCATCTGCTCCCAGAGAAGCCGCAGGCGCGGACCCATTTTCACCGAGAGTGTCCCGGCGACGATCATCAGGTCGGCTTGGCGTGGGCTGGCTCGAAAGACTTCGGAGCCAAAGCGGGAGAGGTCAAACTGTGGGGAAGAGGCAGCGGCGATCATTTCGATGCCGCAGCAAGCCAGGGCATAGGAAAAGGGCCAGACCGAGCGTGAGCGAGCCCAGTTTTTCGCCCATGTCAACATATCGGCAAGGTTGGTGAGCACGACGGGATCTTCCTGATTGCCAGGAAGATATTCGGCGGGTCCGGAGGCCATAACAAGTGGAACAGCTTTACGTTTGACTTCGGTCGGTGACACTTTGTGCTCATTGGACATGATAGAGTGCCTCCTCGTGGATTGAGTGCTTGTTCAATTACTTGATAATAAATGGCGATTATATATTCCATTCCTGATAGTAATTACACCTTGTTTTGCTGAGGTATTCCCGAAGCGGGGGGAGATTTTGGATCTAAACTCCTTCACGATATAAAGTTTCTACTTCCTGTGAGAGAGGCGTTTAATGTATAGATGTCTCACATGGGTCTTCGTTGATGAGATATGTGATAGGATAAAGGGTAAGAATAATTCTTCCTCAGAAAGATAGAGCGATCCCTACCAACATAGCCTGGGGTATATTTTGATTCAATCTATCCCAGCGGGTTTGATGCATTTCCTCGGCTCTGTGGATGAACCGCCAACTTTGATATTTGACCTCGAATGGAGGAGCCATCATGCGAGAGGCTGTCTTATCGCAGCTTGCCGTCTGGCAAAACTTTTACGTTATCATCGGCTCGGCCGCCGCGACGCTAACGGGTTTGATGTTTGTGGTAATTACTTTGACTGTGGGGGTGCGACGTCGTGGAGGGACATTGTCTGGTGATGGAATTGCAACGTTCAGTACGCCAAGTGTTGTGCATTATTGTGTTGCGCTCCTGGTTGCCGCCGTTCTCAATGCGCCGTGGACGATGCTCTGGCCTGCTGGTCTCCTGCTCGGTCTTTGTGGTCTTGGGGGCGTGATATACGTGATCATTGTGATAAGGCGAGCGCGTCGTCTGACAGTCTATCAGCCGGTGCTGGAAGATTGGTTGTGGCATGCGGTCTTGCCGCTCACCTCGTACCTTGCCCTGGTTATTGCGGGGCTGTTGCTGATGGGCGATCCGGTGCCAGCATTGTTTGTTATTGCTGGTGCAACGGTTTTGCTTTTGTTTATTGGCATTCATAACGCCTGGGATAATGTGACGTATACGGCTTTAAACTTTGCACTGTTGCAGGGGAAAGAGCCGGAGTAGGGGATACTCGGTTTCGTTGTTGGTGATTATGTGCTACATTGACTTCAGTTCTTACCTTAAAGATGCCCGAGTTACATTCCCCTCTTAAATATATTTTCATAATGGTAGGTGAGATAAATAGTGTGTGGGCGTTTGGCGTTAGAAGGAAGTAGGAGTGAAGGACGAAGTGCTTCACCGAAGTAAAGGTGGACACCTGGATCGTAAGCAAGACTTTCCTCCAGTATTTTGGCTTTCTGAATACGATAGTCATCCTGGATTGTTAGATAGCCTTGATCGAAGGCAGCATCGTGCATTGGGCAGGCTGCTAGCCCATTCCTTATATCAACCCGTTCGCGGTGGTCAGATCTGGCCCAAGGTTTAATATGTGAGGCGCGAAGAAGGCCACTGCGACTAGGCAGGGTACGTGGTTCAAAACCGCAAAAGACGCAAGCTCTTCCGCAGTTTCTTATTACCTCTAGGGCGAAGCGATGTTGGGCAAGCCTGATTTTTCGTTCTGCCATTTTTTCGGTGAGTTGATCCCCAAGTTCAAATGATTGATCAAGCTTCTTCATTATCTCTTCCTCGCTTGCGAGTAAGTCTGCATTGCTGATTGGCAAATCATCTTGTCCAAGTAGATCATTTGTGATTAGAGGATTGTCTTCAAGAGCGTTTAAAAAGTCTGGCAGTATTTCTTCACCGATAGAAAGTGTGCGGGCAGTAGTCAAGATATCCTTATAAAGCGTGTGGTAAAGGGTTGGGTCATTAGAAAGCAATGCAAAGAGGAGTGGCTCTCCACTGGCCCCATTTGCTCGTGAGCCATCCAAATTCAGCATTTTGCTTGTGATCGAGTTGGGGGTACGGCAGAAAAAAGCTGCCAATGCCTTCGCGATGGGAGAAATGGTGTCAATGTTTCTTCCACCGTATTTATGGGGATCAAGGATATAGAAGAGGCCATAACATAGCAGTGTTTCGACATCAGTGTACTTAACTTGGCGAGATTTGGGTTGGCGCTGGGAGATTTCAGTAAGTTGATTTTTGATATCCTGAACTGTAAGTTCTAGTTGAAAAGGTATCATCATCCTTAATTACCCTTAGCGATTTTATTTATTATCATTTTGATGGTTGATTGCATTAAATACTATGGGGGTACCGTTTGTCTAGACAGAATTCCACCACTATTGAGAGTAAACTCAGCAGAAAGGAAAAGTTATTCTCCATGATGGGAGCGATAGACGGCAATGGGCGTTTTATAGTCCAGTGACTGATGATATCGCTCATGATTATAAAATTGGAAGTAGTGCTTCAAACCAGATCGTGCTTCTGAAACATTTTGATAGTCGTTGAGATACACTTCCTCATACTTCACGC
>DASSXK010000616.1:0-18988 GCA_035703945.1 Ktedonobacteraceae bacterium
CATCCACTGGGAGTCGCTAGACGTGTTCCCCAAACCGCATCCAGGCAGGGTACACAGGGACATCGTTAGAAGCGTCCCCCAAACCGCAGTCAGGCAAAGGTATACGGGAGTCTCTAGAAGTGCCCCCAAACCGCGCCAATCAGGATGCACAGGGAGTCGCTAGAGGTGCTTTCCAAACCGCGCCAGGCAAGGTACACAGGGAAGTCGCTAGACGTGTTCCCCAAACCGCATCCAGGCAGGGTACACAGGGACAGCCGTCCCTGTGGGGGGCGTGGGGTTTCCCCACAAACCCTCCTCCCACCCCGCCGCCGGTAGGCAGCAAAAAAGCAAAACACCCTGTTGCCTTTTCCTGAAGCCTATGCTAGACTGTTTAATGGAATAATATATCTAATAAATACGTTATATACTACGAACAACTATTGATATAATACAAATATAAAAGTGATACGCTTTGTTATTTAACTTTCTGCTATATAAAAGAAACCTAAATCGGGCTTTAATTTTTATTTTGCTGACATTAACAGCAGCATAATTGAATCAGGCTTTTACCTCCGCAGGCTGGGCGGAAGTAGAGATAGATACAAAAGAAGTATTAGTAAAGAATGCTACATACACGTATGTAGTGAGGAGGTTTTTATTACCTTGACAACAGAAAAACTTCGACTCGTGCCTCTAGGAGGGCTGGGGGAAGTCGGAAAGAACATGATGGTCCTGGAGTCCGGAGAGGACATCTTTGTCATCGATGTTGGCGTTATGTTTCCAGATGAAGAAATGTTTGGTGTGGACCTGGTTATCCCTGATAGCAATTATCTACTGGATAAAAAGGATCGAATTCGAGCTGTTCTCATCACCCATGGGCATGAAGACCATATTGGTGGCCTGCCCTATGTTCTCCCAATGCTGGATTTCCCACCAGTTTATGCCACCCGACTCACACAGGGTCTTATTAATGTGAAGCTCAAAGAGCATAGATTGCTAGAGAAGACCGTCGTCAATGTTGTAACACCAGGGGATCAACTGGTGATTGGCGAAAGTCTGATCGAATTCTTCCGTGTAAACCACAGTATTCCCGATGCCACGGGTATCGTTGTACATACTCCCCTGGGAAATGTCGTGTTTACCGGTGACTATAAATTTGATTACACCCCGGTTGATGGCAAGCCGGCCGATTTTGGAGCTCTGGCTCGGATCGGAAATGAAGGTGTCTTGTTGATGATGGGTGATAGCACCCGTGTCGAGTCACCCGGCTATACACCATCCGAACGCGTGATTAACGATTCGCTGGACAAGATTTTTGCGAATGCCCCTGGACGGGTGATTCTTGCCACCTTTGCATCGTTGATTTCACGTGTGCAGCAGGTGGTGGATACTGCTGTCCGCTATGATCGTCAGGTGGCCCTGGTGGGTCGCAGTATGATCAACAACGTGCAGATGGCAATTGAACTGGGGTATCTAAATATTCCTAAAGGCGTCCTGATTCGCGCCGAAGATATCAACAAATTTGAGCCAGGGCAGGTTGCGCTCATCTGTACAGGAAGCCAGGGAGAGCCAACCTCGGCTTTGACTCGTATTGCCAACCAGGATCATCGGTTAGTACGGATCTTGCCCGGAGACACGGTGATTCTTTCAGCCACTCCTGTCCCAGGCAACGAGAAAATGGTCCATCGCACGATCAATAACCTGTTCCGCCAGGGAGCGGAGGTTTTTTACCAGGGCATCTCGAATGTACATGTCTCTGGTCACGGTGCACAGGAAGAATTGAAGCTGATGCTTAGCCTGATTCGGCCCCAGTTCTTCGTTCCTGTGCACGGCGAGTACCGTCAACTGGTACTTCATGCCAAGCTTGGTCATTCATTGGGAATTCCTGAAGACCACATTGTAGTTGCCGAAGATGGAGATATCGTGGAGATCTCCAGCGAGAGCATTGAAATTGTCTCGCATACAGCCTGCGGTAACGTCTTTATTGACGGTCTGGGTATCGGTGATGTCGGGCAGATTGTGCTGCGTGATCGCCAGGTGCTGGCTCAGGATGGTATTCTGATGGTTGTGCTGACCGTGGATAAAGAGACGGGTCAGCCGATTGCCGGTCCAGATATTGTCTCGCGTGGTTTTGTCTATATGCGAGACTCTGAAGAGTTGCTGGCAAGCGCCCGCGAGCGCGTACTTGCATCCTTCTCCAGCTTGAATGGCCATGCCTCTGACTGGTCATTTGTGAAGGATAAAATTAAACACACGCTTAGCGAATACCTGTACGAACGCACGCATCGCCGACCAATGGTCTTACCAATGGTCATGGAAGTCTAAGCGTTTCTAATATAATCCGCTTACTCAAAAAAGAAGAGGTTCTTTCTCAAATAATCAGAAAGGATCTCTTCTTTTTGAGCATAATGACAGGTGATCAGGAGATGATACTTCTTTAAAGATGGCAAGCAGGATGACAAGCTGCTTGCCTGGAAGCAGGAAAATTCGGCATGCTTTTATATTGTTGTCATGACAGCCGCAATGCTATAGGGTATAATAGGGCTAGCTGATTCTATTGGTAAAGATGAGAAACCTGGATGTTGCTGGAATCGCCTCAATGCAGCGGCGGATTAAAACGTAACTCTAACAGAGCATAAGCGTAGTATACATAAGCAATCGGACAAGTTACATAAAGAGTCTGGACTTTTCTTTCAATACAATTTTAAGCCGTATCATATTTTAACAGGAGTGGACTGGCAGAAGCTACTCGCTTATGAGTGGCATTCGGCGCTCTCAAAGGGTTTATGAGAGCTGGTCGTTTGGTTGTGAAGTTTACTCCCAATATCAATACAATAATTAAGGACACAGGGTAATTACAAGACAATTCGCAACGGCGCTCAGGCGCCTACTGAAAGCTTGCCAGGCAGGCAACGCTTCCGCAGGCTTATCCAGCGCTTCAGTCAACGAATTGAATGGCTTGCTGGTATCATGTGCGGAGACACGTATTGCTTTATCGGAAGAAAGACAAGAAGCATTCATCATTCTACTCCTATTGCGTCTATGGAACGTCTGCGCTATGATACGTGTGTCTCAGACTCGTTTTACAAGGAGGAACAAAAGTCATGGCGGGCGGAGATCAGAGCAGGGAGCGTAGGCCACGCAATGGACAAGCAAAAAGTGGGTCTGGGGTAGACGTGCGCGTGTCAACAGGGTCTTCACGTGTCAGTCGAGCGGCTGGCATCGTTGGCTCTGAGCAGATACGGGTAGAGCAGCGTTCAAGCGCACCCGGCAGTAAATCGCGCTCTTCTGGCTCTAAATCCACGAGTGGTACTTCCACCAGGCGAACTCAGGGAACTCGCTCGGCTTCCTCGGGAACGCGTAAAAATTCACCTTCAGGCCGTTCTGCTGCATCTGGAACAGGAAGCAGCAAGAGCCAGCAGCCCTATACCGGTTTTCAAGGCGTATTACCTGGGATATGGAATGCCTGGCAACGGGTTGAACCTCATAATCAGCGGCGCGTTTATAGCGTTTTATTTGTGTTGCTCTCATTGCTGCTCTTCAGCAGCCTGACCTTTTTTGCCCATGCTCCAGTTCTCTCAGCTTTCTATGGCTTCTTTACGACTTTCTTTGGCTGGGGTGCCTATCTTCTTGCAATTGGATTTATTGTTTTTTCTTTCGCACACCTGTTTGAGAGTTTCCGGGGTAATGAGATCATTCGCTGGTCTTTTGTCATTGGCCTGATTGTGATGGGGTTGATTGTTCTGGCGGAGAGCTCCCTGTTAATCGGTGGTAAGACCGGAGGGGTTGTTGCCGCGTTATTGGCGAGTCCCTTGCGGGGCTGGCCGGCCCCGATCGGACATATTCTCCTCTTTGGCCTGTTCTGTATCGCTACTATTGTGACCTTCCGTTTGACGTTGGGGCACTTTATCATGGGTTGGCAGTTCCTCTGGCAGTTCCTATCCGGTGGCGACCAGCGCCAGGAACGCATGGCGGCGGTTGGCGAAGACGATATAGAGATGTTAGACGTTCCTGATGAGTATATGGGACAACGGCCGCGTTATAGTCGCTACATGGGTTCGGCTGCTCCAGCGGCACCAACCTATCAACAAAATGAGTACGATGACGGCGATGCCACCCTTTACGTTGAGCAGGATGAGTTGGCGATGCAGCAACAGGGCCAGTACGAGGAAGACGACGGCTTCATTTATGACGATCAAACCGTCAAGCTAGGCTATGATGGCGGTGGCCCTGCCCAGAAAAATAACTATCAAAGCAATAACTACTATGAAGATGGCGATGAGTACGATGATCAATACGAGGGCGATGAGTACGATTATGAGGATGATCCCCTCAATGACATCAATATTCATAAGCAAAAAGTCGGGCTTGTACCAAAGGGCCATCGTAAGGCCGGTGCCATCGACCGCGAAGATGTTAAAGCCGCGATAGGTGGGGCACGCCAACAGAATCTGCCTTTTCAGCAGGAAGAGCCTCGTGAGCCAACAGCGATCAATCTCCTGAAGAATAAGCAGGAAATGGATTTGCTGGCTTCCAACTCTATGCCATCTCCGGCTCCTTCGCGTACGCCTGTCGCGAATAAAGCGCGTTCAGATAGCCGCCGAGGAGGGGGCCAGTTTCAAGCTGAAAGTGCTGCGCCGCTGAAGGCCAATCCCGTCTCTTCCTGGAAACTGCCTGAGACACGCCTGCTGAACAGTCCGGCTGAATTGAAAGCCCAACTGCTGGGAGACGATACCTCCAGCCTGGCCAAGATTATTCAGGATACCTTGAGGAGCTTTAGAGTCGATGCTGAAGTGCGAGCCGAAGATATCAGCATTGGACCAACCGTGATCCGCTTTGGTATTCGACCAACCGGTAAACCAGCCTATCGTGAGGATGAAAATGGCAAGCCTGTGCCGATCCGGGATGCCTCTGGCAATATTGTTTATGAGTCCCGCACACGTGTTAGCCGTATCATGGCTCTGCAAAACGATCTGGCCCTGGTGCTTGAGGCTAAAACGGTTCGTATGGAAGCACCTGTACCGGGTAGACCCTACGTTGGTGTGGAGATTCCCAATAAGAATAGCCGTCTGGTGACGCTGCGTGAGGTCCTGGAAAGCAAAGAATACCAGACGGCCAGGAATAAATCCAAGCTGGCCGTCACACTTGGGCGCGACGTGGCGGGTCTGGTGAAAGTGGGTGATCTGGCTCGTATGCCGCACCTGCTGATCGCGGGCGCAACTGGAGCCGGAAAAAGCGTCTGCGTCAATGCGATTATCGCCAGTATTCTTACCCAGGCAACTCCCGACGATGTTCGCTTGCTCATGGTTGATCCCAAGATGGTCGAGTTAAGTATGTACAATGGTATCCCGCACCTGCTCTCGCCGGTCGTGACCGAGGTTGAGAAGGTTATACCGTTGCTCAAAAACGCGATCACTGAAATGGAACGTCGCTATCGCCTGTTCTCTCAACTTGGGGTTCGTAACCTGGATGGCTACCGCAAGATGCGACTTGAGAAGATCAGCAAAGGCGATACATCACTGAACAACTTGCCTGCGATCGTGATTATTATCGATGAGTTGGCCGACCTGATGATGGCCGCCCCTGAAGAAGTGGAGGGCATGATCTGTCGTCTGGCTCAGCTAGCACGTGCGACCGGGATTCACCTGGTTGTGGCGACGCAGCGGCCTTCCGTCGATGTTATCACGGGTCTGATTAAAGCCAATATCCCGACGCGTATCTCGTTCATGGTCAGCTCGGCTGTAGACTCCCGCACCATCATCGATATGGGCGGTGCTGAGCGTCTGTTGGGACGTGGTGATATGCTTTACTTGCCAGCCGATGCTGGAAAGCCTGAGCGCATTCAAGGCGCGTTTGTTGCGGACGAGGAAGCCGAGGCGCTGGTGAACTTCTGGCGTGTTCAGGCCGGCGAACGCCTGGCGGCCGAACGTGGTGTAACCGCCACTCCGGAACAATTGCCCGCTCAGGTTGAGCCTGGCTGGGAGATCAAGGCCCAGGAAGCCGATGAGTTCTCGCTTGATGATGATCTGCTGGAAGAGGCCGAACGCGTCGTTCGTGAGTATGAGAAGGCTTCGATCTCGCTTCTACAACGTCGCTTGCGTATCGGCTATTCTCGTGCCGCTCGCCTGATCGATCTGCTGGAAGAGCGCGGCGTGATTGGACGTGCGGAGCAAGGTGGCCGTTCTCGCGAGGTCCTGGAAGATGGTTATGGCTATAACGGTGCTCAAACAATTGCCGACGAGGTCGATGACATCGTCTCAGACGAGCGCCACAAACAGGATGTCCTGAAGCGCGTCCAGGCGCGCTCGCATAACAGCAATCAGGGCTACGTCTCTTCACGTGGGGCCGACAACGAAGATGATGTCGAGGAATTGGATCTCTAACAGACTCAGTTCAGATAAGAGGAGGGGCGACAAATTGTTTGCCACTCCTCTTTTTGTTTGGCTTTGTCGATATTTTAACTGAGCGGCTTGTCAGTTTGTGGCGATTGAGGAACTTCCAGGATTGGTTGCCCTGTGATCTCATTTGAGGCATCAGATTGCTCTACAGAAGGTTCTGCAACCTGGGAAACAGTTTGATCTGTGGGTTGGTCTTGAGCCTGGGAGGGCGCTTGCTCGGCTAATTGGGCTTGAATCTGCCGGGCTTTTTCCTCTTGATTGAGCTCTTTCAGTAGTTTGAGGTCGAGTTTGGTTGGTTCGAGCAAGGCGAAAAGATCTGGACGGCGCTCGCGGGTGCGGCGCATGGATTCTTTTCGTCGCCAGCGGGCAATATTTTCGTGATGGCCCGAAAGCAGCATATCAGGCACACGCCAGCCTCGGAATTCGGCCGGACGTGTGTACTGGGGATATTCAAGCAGGTTCGTACTATGCGATTCTTCCTCGGTTGAGTTATCGGCAAGCACGCCGGGCAAGAGACGACTGACGGCGTCAACAATCACGATGGCTGCTAGCTCACCGCCCGTCAGGACATAATCGCCGATCGAGATTTCGTCTGTGACCAGGTGCTCAAGGACGCGCTCGTCGATTCCCTCGTAGTGTCCGCAGAGCAGCGTGATTCGTGGCTGCTGGGATAGCTCGCGGGCAATTGCCTGGCTAAAACGTCGACCTTGAGGGCTCATATAAATGATCGGGCCACCCTGATAGACACGTTCAATTGATCGAAAGATCGGATCAGGCTTCATAACCATCCCCGCTCCACCACCATAAGGATAATCATCCACAACATGGTGTTTATCTGTCGTTGCATCGCGAATATTATGGAGGTCAATCGAAAGCAGATTTTGCTCCTGAGCACGCTTCAGAATACTTTCTGTAAAAGGCCCCTTAAACATCTCAGGAAATAAAGTAAAAACGTCAAAATGCATCGTGTATCCCCGCCGCCAACAGGCGGTCCCTCTAGAAGATTGATAAGCACTGGCTTTTATATGTTACAATAACATTGTTTGTTAAACCCTTGCAAGCACAAAATGCAACTGCTTTTAAATTTTCAACCTGCGTTTGGAGCCTACAATGTCCTGGTCCCAGGTACAGCAACCAGAGGATCTTTATGATCAAATGACCATACTGGTCGGAAGCGCGATTCGGATGTTGGGTGGTGAGGCGGGCGTGTTTGTCGTCTCGAATGAAGCGTTTGATCCACAGAGTAGCGCCGAATACACCTCCTATAATTTTGAATCTGCCTCCCTTAATCAATTTGTGGCGGCGCTCCAGAACTGGAGCCAACCCACACCAGCCCACCCTGCGATTGTGGAAGTGATGCCAGCAGATCTGGTGACATCGCTGGGTTTATGTTATGATGAGTTTGAAAATGGCTATACCCCTTTTGAACGCTGTTCTTTGTTCCTGCACGATCATGCCGGCCTACTTGGCACTTTACACTATGCTCGCAGGACAGGCACTCCATTGATCTTTAATGCGGATGCGGAACATAGCGCAATGCCTGGCCTATTTGTGACGTATCTTTCGGCTGCCTTGCGCTCGGCCCTGAAGGCGCAATCGCTGCAAAAAGAGCAGCGTCGGCTGGCAACGATCTTTCAGCAGAGTGCTGAAGGAATCTTGACGGTTGATACAGCCCTGCGCATTATCGACTTTAACCCGGCGATGGAACATCTTACCGGCTGGCGTGAAAGCGATGTACTTGGTCGCTTTTATCACGAAGTCCTGCGTCCGAAGGATCGCCAGGGGAATGAGTTGGGGTTGATCGGATCACCAATTCTCCAGGCGTTCGCGGGCCAGATGGTCGTGAATCGCGAGATGGTGATTGTGGCCCGCGACGGAAATCGCTTCGATGTCGCCGTAACAGCCTCCTGCGTGAGGACCGCAACAGGGGAGCCGATGAGCGGCATCCTGACAATTCGCGATGTCACAAGCGAGCACGAACAGGAGGAGCAACGCTCTACCTTTATCTCTGTGATTTCTCACGAGTTGCAGACGCCGATTGCAATCATTAAAGGCTATGCCTCGACGCTGGCACGCACCGATTCATCTCTTGCTCCTGACGTTTTGCGGCCGCGCTTGCAGGCGATTGAAGAAGAAGCTGACCGCTTGAACAAACTGGTAGGGAACCTGCTTTATGCCTCGCGAATTCAAGCAGGTGGTTTGCAGATGGAGATTGCTCCGTTGGATCTGGAAGTCTTGATCGATGGGGTTGCGCGGCGTTTGCGGGCCAGGAGTCCAGGGTTTCAGATTACGCTGGATATTCCGCCTAACCTGCCAGCCGTGATGGGTGATCGGGACCGGATTGAAGAGGTTCTGCAAAATTTGTTGGATAATGCTGTAAAGTATTCGCCGAAGCGGCGCGAACTAAAGATTGACTGCCGTGCAACTGGTGAAGAGGTCATTGTAAGTGTGAGTGATGCCGGTATGGGTATTTCGCTGCGGGAGCAAGAGCGGATCTTTGATCGCTTCCACCGGGTGGAAGATCGTCTGACGCGTTCCCGACCGGGTGCCGGTTTGGGGCTCTACATCTGCCGGGCGATTATTGAGGCCCATGGCGGCAAGATCTGGGTTCAGAGTACGTTGCATGAGGGATCAACCTTTTCATTTAGCCTTCCACGTGAGGAGCGAGCACAATTGCCGATGGTGGTGTTTTGATGGAGAAAGAAGTTTTTGATCAGCGCGATATGACTATTCTCATCGTTGATGATGAGCCGCGCATCCGCGATTTTGTGCGGATGAACCTGGAATTGGAGCACTATCGTGTTCTGGAAGCAGGCGATGGTCTGGAGGCTCTTGAGCAGGTACGTGCAAATCTGCCGGATCTGGTTGTATTGGATGTGATGATGCCAGAGATGGATGGCTTTGAAACCTTGAAGGCGCTTCGCGAGGTTTCGACAGTACCGGTTATTATGCTGACAGTGCGTCAGAGCGAACAGGATCGGATTCGCGGCCTGGATCTGGGTGCAGATGATTATATGGCGAAGCCCTTCAGTCCTCGTGAGCTTGCTTCGCGTATCTATGCCCTGTTGCGGCGCTCGTTTATGCCTGCACCTGCCCGTAAAAGTGAAATTGTCGTTGATGATGACCTTAAGATCGATTTTTCCAGGCGTGAGGTCATTGTTCGGGGCCAGAAAGTTGTCTTGCGACCAACCGAATATCGACTGCTCTATCATCTTGTCAACAATGCTGGCCGCTTGCTGACGCATGAAACGTTGCTTTCAAAGGTCTGGGGGCGTGAATATCGGGATGAGGCGCATTATCTGCGTTTGTATATAACCTATCTTCGCCAGAAGTTGGAGAAAGATCCGGCTCATCCCAAATATATCCTGACCGAGCGAGGAATGGGCTATCGTTTTAAGGAACTTGAGGAGTAGCAGGATGCACAAATCAGCCCCCTCAGGAAGATTTCAAAGTCCTGGCAGGTCTTACCGTGTATCCTTGTTACTTTTGTTATTGCTGTGTTTGTATCTTTTTTCTGCCTGTGCCCCTGGAAGCGCCTCTACACCTGATCGCTCCGGGGGGAAACCGAGGCTGACAAAGCTGTCTGGCTTGCAGGATCTGTTACAAAACGAACATTTGTTGTTAACAACGCCTCATCCCTTCAACGACCCTTATAGCTTTTGGCAGAGGCTAGCGAGCGAATCGGCTTCCCCTGGAACAACCCGGATTATTCCCTCTGGACCCGTTGCTCGCAGCACGCCATTGAATGCAAAACCTGGCCAGGAAGATACCTTTTGGATAAGTAATCAGGATACCCGGCAATATACGCAGATCAGGGCGAGGTTGGTAGATGTGACTCCACATGTCTATATGTATCTGCAAGATGGAGCTAGCCTTGATCTCAAGGGCCTCCAGGCTTCTGCTAACACCTTCGAGACACAGATCTATCCGACGGATCGGGCCACATTTGGAAGCGAATGGTCTCCAGGTATCGACGGCGATGTCCATCTGACGATCCTGAATGTTTATAACCTGGGAAGCAACGTAGGGGGTTACTTCTCACCGGCGGATGAGTACCCGACGGCACTTAATCGTTACAGCAACCAGCGTGAGATGTTCTATCTTGATCTTGATGCCAGCCAGCCAGGAAGTCAGGGCTATGATAGTATTCTGGCCCATGAATTTCAGCATATGATTCACTGGCACCTGCACCCGTTGGAGCTATCCTGGGTCAATGAAGGGATGTCGATGCTGGCCCAGCATCTCAATCATTATGCGGTGGAGGGAGTAGATCAGGCGTTACTTTCTCATCCCCAAACACAACTTAATGATTGGAGTGCTGCCAGTAACCTCTCACTCGCTCACTATGGGGCGGCCTACCTCTTCCTGGATTATTTTATAACCCATTATGGAGGGGCTGGCATACTGAAAGAATTGCTCCAGGACCCTGCTACTCCGCCGGACAGCTTTAATCACATACTGACAAAGCATGGTTTTCGTGACCGTTTTTCCGATGTACTGCACAAATGGTATGTGGCTAATTTTGTTCAGGATAGTCACCTGGGAAAAGGCGATTATGGATACCCTGATCAGTCTCTTTCAGGTGTGCGCCCGCAGCCAGGGCCGCAGACGTATCCGGCGCTGCTAAAGGATACGACCGTGCAAAATGCCGCGACCTATTACGATCTACGTCCGGACGGGAAAAAAGGGCAACTTGTAGTTCATTTTAATGGAACTCCTGTAGTGCGGATGATAGGGAACGAGCCAATCGGCCAGCCAACCGAATGGTGGAGTAATCGTTACGACAACCTGGATAGCACCTTAACCCGCAGCTTTGATCTGAGCAGCCTTGCTGGTCGTTCGGCCACGCTCACGTTTTCCACCTGGTTTGATCTTGAACGTGGCATTGATTTTGCTTTTGCCGAGGTTTCTACAGATGGAAAGCGCTGGATAACCCTCAAAGGTCAACATACAGTCACAGGTGGCTTCGTTAATCCAGGGAGCGGTTTTACTGGCGAAAGTGGAGGGGGAACGCAGCCGGTCTGGGTGCAAGAGCGGATGGATCTCAGTCCGTATGTGGGGAAACATATCCAGGTACGCTTTGAAGAAGTCACCGATGTTTCCGTAAACTTGCAAGGTTTTGCACTCGACCAGATCAGGATTCCTGAACTTGGGTATCAAGAGAGTCAAACCGATGGCCAGGACTGGATAAGCAATGGTTTTGTTCGCTCCGATAACCTCCTACCTGAACACTATGCCGTCCAGGCCCTCATTTATCAGGGGCAGCAGTTGAGCGTTCGATCTATGGCCATTGATCTTGCGAAGGGACAGGGAAGACTGACAGTTGATTCGTTTGGCAAGCAGGTCAATCGTGTCGTGCTCGTTGTTTCGGCCGAAGCGGTTGAGACCACGCAACGTACATCGTTTCAGCTAGACCTGCAAATGCATTGACATTTATTTCAGTTGTTTGAATGAGTTCGTGAATGATTTACAGGCGAGCCGTATTACAGACTGAATAACCAGGGAGGAAGTCGCTTCAGTTCATTGCGTGAGTGTATTGCTCACGCCCCCGGACGGTGGAGTGACTGAACGTGATAACCCCAAGGGAGCTAACAAGGAAGGATACCTATGAACAAGAAGGAAAGAGTAGACGCAGCGCTACGGGGCGAGCCAGTTGATCGAGTACCCGCAAGTATCTGGGGCCATGATTTTGAGCGCGAATGGGGGGCGCAATCTCTTGCTGAAGCAATGCTTGAGAACTACACTCGCTATGATTGGGATTATATGAAGGTGAATCCTCGTGCCTCCTATCATGTTGAAGGCTGGGGCGTTCGGGCGAGACCATCAGGTGTAAAATATCAGCCGCCTGTCTATGAGCGCTTGCCTATTAGAAGCTCTGCCGACTGGAAACGCTTGCGCCCACTTGAACCCGATGAAGGTCCCCTTGGTGAGCAGCTCAAGGCTCTGCAACTGATCCAACATTCGATAGGTTTTGAAGCGTATTTCGTGCAAACGATCTTCTGCCCCCTGGGCATTGCGAAATACCTTGTCGGTGAGAAGAACGAACTGGTCCTGAAAACGATGAAGGAGGATCGCAAAGCCCTGCATTCCGCACTGCGTGTGATTACAGAAACCTTCACAAACTTCGCGCTGGCCTGTCTGGAGCAGGGAGCTAGCGGAATATTCTATGCCACCAATCAGTGGTCAAGCGAAAGTATGTTAACTGCCGACCTGTATCGTGAATTCGGAGAGCAGTACGACCTGGAGTTCTGGGATGTCGTCAAGAGTCGTGGCAAATTCAATATACTGCACAATTGTGGCTCCAATATCTACTTTGATATGCTCGCTTCTTATCCTGTCCAGGCGCTTAGTTGGGATTGTTACGCGCCAGGAAACCCCAACCTGAGAGAGGGAAAGCTGCGTTCGGGCAAGGCCGTCATGGGCGGAATCAGCGAGAAGGCGATCGGGAAAAATGGTTCGGTGACACAGGTGCAGGAA
Organism: Ktedonobacteraceae bacterium; assembly: GCA_035703945.1. Classification (GTDB taxonomy): domain Bacteria; phylum Chloroflexota; class Ktedonobacteria; order Ktedonobacterales; family Ktedonobacteraceae; genus DASSXK01. Next base: position 12,855 of record DASSXK010000616.1, read on the forward strand.
GAGGTTGGGAAGGCGATCGACCTGACCGGTGGGCAGCATTTCTTGCTGGCTCCTGGCTGCGCCATCTCGCCGCAGAGTCCCTCCAAGAACCTGGAAGCGATCCGTCGTGCTTTGCCTTGACACAAATTGCCGCTTTCGTTATACTTCACCGAAGATATTCGAAGATGTGTGCGGCGCGACCATGTCGCGCCACTTCTTTTACCGTGATAACCGATAAACTGAGCAGCGACGGGACGCATCCCGTGCTACATTAAAGACCGCTCAGGCCAGCCACGCTGCTCTATCTGAATGCATATACAACCAGGAAATCCGCAAGGATTGGCTGTTTTGTTGTATAGTGTGTATGGCAATGTGACAATGTGGCTGGATAAGACTGCGAGGGTCGCCCCCCGGTAAGGTTGTCATGGTATAGAGAGGGTACATCACGCGCAATGGAACGATACCGAACGATGCGGGCATATTCGGCAGGTGGGGTGGTTTTCCGGCTTGTTTCGCTGCATTCAACTGACCAACATATGTTCTCCGAAGCCACAGAGCAAGTGGAAGAGCAGCCGTTGTCATGTGATGTATCCGTCGAAGTGGCTCTGGTTGGGCGTAGCCAGGCTGGAATCTGGGCCTTGCCCAAAGGTACCCCCCAACAAGGAGAGACGATCGAACAGGTCGCAGTACGGGAGGTGCAGGAGGAGACAGGACTGGATGTACGTCTCATCGCTTATATAGGCAGTATCTCATATTCCTTTGTACATGACCACGTGCGTTACCACAAACAGGTTCGACACTTTTTGTTTGAAGCCATTGGTGGCGATACAACGTTGCATGATCAGGAATATGACCTTGTAGAATGGTTTCCATTTGCGGAAGCTTGTCGCCGCCTGACATATCAGAATGAAGTGAACATCTTATATCAGGCAGAAGAAGTGTTACATCGCTGGTTACATTATCGGCACCAGGAAGGGAATTTATAGCGATATGCAGAATCGGCCCCGAAAATCTTTATTGGGAAGTGTGTTCTTTCCTTTTGAAGACGACCAAATAATTACTGGGAAGCAGGAGGCAATCCTGATCTTTCGCTTGATTTTATTCTTTCCTGTTCCTATGACGTTGCTCGCGCTTATCTGGGCAATCATTGTCAATGCTCCGCTGTCACGCATTATCCTTATTCCAGTGATTGTATTTGTTGTAACATCACTTTTATTTGGAATTCAAGCCTGGTTCATCACTAAGCTCAGTAACCAATCAAACCGATTGCGCCAGGAAAACGCCCAGAAGAGTCAGCAACAATAAAACTTTTTGGAGGTAGATATGGATCTTAGTGTCGAAGGTAAATCTGAGCGTATCCCCCCTGGCTCGCATATCTGCCAGCTCTACAGCAAGGTCACAGAAATTCCCGGTGTGACAGCTCGACTATTAAAGGTGGGACTTTCACTCTCTGAAAAGTGCCTGTTTGCTGCCGCTCCGGCCCAGGTGAAAGAACTGCGTGAAGAGCTGACGAAGTTAAAGGTGGATGTTGATGAAGTAATTGCGGCGGGACAATTGGTTTTGATAGAGGAGCGAGAGACGTTTTTAGCGAATAGCAAACGGTTTGATCCCTACTTTTTGCTCTCTTCCCATCAAACTTTTATCGCTCAGGCCCTGCGTGAGGGCTGGCGTGCCGTTCGTATTTCGATCGACCTGACCTGGCTGACAAAAGATGTTGCGACACCTGAACAAATTCTCAAGTATGAAGCATGTTCAGATGCGGTCTTTACCTTCCAGAATGCTCCTATTATTGCATTGATGCATTACGATCATAGCAAGCTTTTGCCTAGCCTCGTTGTAGAAATGCTGAAGTTACATCCAATTGCGGTGGTCGGCAAGTATATCAAACGTAACCCCTACTATCTGAACTCGGAACAGTATATGCTGAAAATTTTACGCATTAACCGGGACAAAGAAAAAGGGGCCCAGGAAAAAGGCCACTAACAAACCAGCGCCTGATTGTAGGGGAGATGCCCTGGTTAATCGGCTCCCCTACTGCATCCTCTCTGTATCCTCAGAAGCCATTCTTCCTCTACACCTTCATCTTCAACTGCAATCATTTCGATTGAGTGCGCGGCCTGACAAGCTATGCAGAAGCGGATCGCGATTGGATTTGATTGGCGATCCGCTTCTATGTTCATTGTCTATCAAAAGGGAGTTGTTTGGTCCGCGTTTACACGTTAGCTAAACATCTGCCCGAAGGCGTTTCCAAGATTGACGTTGCTTTGTCCACCCGCTTGTTGTGCTCCTTCGGCGGTTGGTGGATGGTAGGTCATGGATTGAATTCCCACGCGGCCAGGGCCGATGAAACGGTTCAGGACGATGGAGGAGCCCGACACCATGCCAGCGATTGCCCCGAAGAAGCCTCCGGAACGCTGGGAAGCCATGACGTTGGTAACGGTCATCTGGACGGAGGGATCTTTCCAGAGCCAGGCACCCGGCTCTACGTCCAGGGCCTCGCCAGGAGCGAGCATCTTCTCAAAGACGTTGCCATAGCCGTGCAGCACAACCAGTCCTTCGTTGCCCATCGCAGTAAACTGATCGACGAACAGACCTGTGCGGCTGAAGAGAATATTCGCGGCCCCCTGCACAAAGGTAAAACCATAATCAACGTTGCTGGTGGCGAACAAAAACTGATGCTCACGTACCTCGACAAGCTGACCGGGCTGGAGACGCAGGGCCACAATCTGTCCAACCGAATCACGGGAGAAGGAGATGTTTCCTGGTCCCGTTGCTTCTGTAATGAAGATTTGGAGACCAGCAAAGAGGCGTTTGGCCATGTTCTTGAATGATTTAAAGCCAAGCTGAACACCTGGATGCTTCCAGAGCAAGATATGATGCTCAAAGTAGATAGAAAGCTGATTTCCAAGCATGATGTCTACGACTGGTACCAGCTCGCCATCGATTGAGATGGTCATATCCGCGATTCGGATGGGCCCTTTGGGGTTGTGCAGTTCGGCCTTTGGAACTGAAGCCCCAAACGGGCTGTTCGAGGCATATTCCTCGTACTGGTTGGGGGGTACGTATGCGCCCTGTTGAGACGGGTTTTGATACCCTGGCTGGGGTGGAGGAGTCTGGCTCTTGGGCTGATTGGCTGGCATGGGTGTGCCGCAGTTGCCACAGAATTTCACCCCGTCGGCTACCTGATTTTGACAACGTGGACAGGTCATTGGCATAGGTCACTCTCCTTGCTCATAAGCTTATATGGCTTTACCCGTCTGCCAGATGTGGCTCCTGGGTAATACCGCTTGTAAAAGCGTAACGTGTGGTATTCGTAAGGCCCTGCCTGATAATAGCAGTATTCTCTGAAAGAGACAAGCTATTATTGCTTCCTGTAATATACAACGGAAGAATGGTCTCATCATTAAAAGACCATTCGCTACGGCACTCTCGCGCCGTAGCAAACAGGTAGAGTTGTAAGCCTCCCACCTGGAGAGGTGCTAACAACTTTTTGCTACCTACTCAATCGCTTTCAGCCAGTGAAGCGAATGGTTCATATGAAAGTCGGCAGAGGCACTCGGATTATCTTATCGGCAAGGAACAAGGAGAGCGGTTGTTTACTGCCTGATTGAACCACTTGCAAGCGGCTCAGCAGCATGCTCCCGTTCGATTGAGAGCAATTGTTGCTTGCGCTCAAGACCCCAGCGGTAGCCCGCAAGCTGACCATTTTCACGTACGACACGATGGCAGGGAATGAAGACCGCGACGGGATTCGTCGCGCAAGCGCGAGCAACTGCCCGCGCGGCTGATGGCTGGCCGATCCTTTGAGCTATCTCGCGATAGGAACAGGTGCTACCGGCTGGAATGGTCCGTAATGCCTTCCAGACCTTCCATTGAAAGGCCGTAGCTTGAATATCAAGAGGAATTGAGGATGAAACATCCTGACCCTCTAGCTGCTCCTGGAAAAGGCTAACCCAGGGTTGAAGGCCTTTGTTGTCTTGCTCAAGCCGGGCTTCTGGAAATTCCTGACGGATTTCACTTTGCAGGGAGGCTTCTGTCTCGCCGAAGCGTACGGCGGCGATGCCTCGTGCTGTCGCTGCGATCAGGATATATCCCAGAGTGGTTTGAGTGATAGTGTAGCCGATATGCATACCTTTTCCTCCTTTGCGATAGACGGTTGGTGACATGCCGAGCTGGGCCGGGGCCCGCTCGTACATGCTGCTACTGGAACGATAGCCGGCGTCATAGAGGGCGCTGGTGATCGTCGTATCTGTATGAAGCTCCTGCTTAAAATGTGCCAGGCGGCGAGATTCTGCATACTGGCGTGGCGTCAGGCCCTTGATGCGCTTGAAGGTACGCTGCAAGTGGTAAGGACTCAGATGAAACTGCTTGCTGAGGTCGGAGAGTTGCAAGGGAGCATCGAGGTTCTCCTCAATGTAGCGGCAAATTTGCTCGATTGTCTCGGCCTGTGGCTCCGGCCTGTTTTCCAGATGGGGGTAGCAGCGTTGGCAAGCCCGAAACCCGGCTGTCTCAGCTTCTGCTGGTCCGGGGAAGAAGCTCACGTTTGCCTGGTCAGGGCGACGGGCAGGACACGAAGGGCGGCAATAGATTCCCGTAGAGCGAACGGCAAACACAAACGTGCCATCCTGAGTTCGATCTCGATTGACAACGGCCTGCCAACGCTGCTCATCATCGACTGCATTTGACATAGGAACATTATCTGCAAGCATTATCGTATCCTCTCTCTTTTCCTGGAAAGCCGCCTTTTGCTGATGCATAAGGGTTTGCCAAAATTGGTTAGTGCACATGCCGCCGACAGGCGACTTCTGATAGAGGAAGTATAGAATATCCCTGAATGGCATACTATCAGATTCTTGCGCTTCAAATATATTAGGCGAAACGCAATTGAAAAATCTCGAAACTTTTAGACGAATTTAAGGGAAAACACAAAAAGACCAGTACATCCATATATATAAAAGGATGTACTGGTCAAAAGATATAATCAGGGTCGTGCTCTAAAGCACCCAGGTTTTTCAATCGTGTAGAACGAAACCTGAATGAAACTTAGAGGACGAAGCTATCGGCGAGCGGGCTACGGACATTGCCGTTTTCACGCTTATCGCTATTCAGGTTGACAGTCTGTTGACCGCCGGTGGAGCGATTATTCTGATAGCCGTTATTACCGGAATTGTTACCATTGTTAGGCTGTTGTAAGCCCTGCAAGCTTTGCAGAGCGGCCTGGGATTGAGCACTCATAGGGGACTGATCGGTAGCGAGTTGAATAGTTTTCCCCTCGATCACGACAGCGACACCTATGCCCCGACGCAAGTCGGCAAGTTGACGACGTAACTCACGATTTTCGGCTTCCAAAGCGTCCATTAATTTTTTTTGCTCAAGCAGCATCTGAGCGATGCCTTCAAAACCAGCGCTAGCAGCACGATCCATGCTGGATTCCTCCTGCGTACTCCGTGTACCTAATAATTCTAGAACAAACTTATCCATCACAGCACCACGTCCTCCCACTTATGCTCCGCACCTGTTGTTATAGATGTAACAAAGATACGACGCGATCCCAAATCGCCACCGCAACGCCTGTTTTGGGCATTACAGGCAAGTCCTCCATTATCCCATTGGCATGAAAGAGAGAGACTTTATTGGTCTCAGTGCCGAACCCACTATCGGAACGACTTACATCGTTGGCAACCAGGAGATCCAGGCGCTTCTCCGCCACTTTCTGGCGTGCATAGGTCTCCAGATTTCGAGTTTCTGCGGCAAATCCGACGCGAATCAAACGTTGACCTGGGTTTCCATCCTTCTCGACATCTTGCTCGCTGTTTGTCCGATAGGGTGTTTCGGCAAGTTCTCCAAGGATGTCTGGATTTTTTACCAGTCGCAAGGTGAGAGCATCCTGCGTATCAGGTGTTTGTGCGCCCTCAGATCGTTTTTTGATCTTGTTTGTCGCGACTTCCGCAGGACGGAAATCTGCGACGGCGGCGCTCATAACCAATACATCAGCTCCAGGGATCGCCCGTTGAACCGCGTCTCGCATCTGTAGAGCAGTATCAACGTGCCATACATCAACCCCGAAAGGTTTTTCCAGCGCGACCGGTCCAGAGATCAATGTCACCTGTGCCCCGCGATCTCTAGCTTCAGTTGCCAGGGCGTAACCCATCTTT